>NZ_JBFMKP010000070.1:0-2273 GCF_040786235.1 Aquimarina discodermiae | reverse complement strand
TCGATGTGAGCTCTTGGGGGAGATCAGCCTGTTATCCCCGGAGTACCTTTTATCCTTTGAGCGATGGCCCTTCCATGCGGAACCACCGGATCACTATGCTCTACTTTCGTACCTGATCGAGCTGTATCTCTCTCAGTCAAGCTTGCTTATGCCATTGCACTCTACGCACGATTACCAACCGTACTGAGCAAACCTTTAGAAGCCTCCGTTACTCTTTTGGAGGCGACCACCCCAGTCAAACTACCCACCAAGCACTGTCCATCTCGCGATGTTAGGCTTCGAATAAGCAAAGGGTGGTATTTCAACAATGACTCACACACGCCTGGCGACGCATGATCAAAGTCTCCCACCTATCCTACACATTACTTATCCAAAGTCAATACTAAGCTATAGTAAAGGTTCACGGGGTCTTTTCGTCCCACAGCGGGTAACCGGCATCTTCACCGATACTACAATTTCACCGAGCTCATGGCTGAGACAGTGTCCAGATCGTTGCACCATTCGTGCAGGTCGGAACTTACCCGACAAGGAATTTCGCTACCTTAGGACCGTTATAGTTACGGCCGCCGTTTACCGGGGCTTCAATTCAGATCTTCGCCGAAGCTAAACCCTCCTCTTAACCTTCCGGCACCGGGCAGGTGTCAGGCCATATACATCATATTTCTATTTAGCATAGCCCTGTGTTTTTGATAAACAGTCGCCTGGACCTATTCACTGCGGCCCCGCCGAAGCGGGGCGACCCTTCTCCCGAAGTTACGGGTCGATTTTGCCTAGTTCCTTAGCCATGAATCTCTCGAGCACCTTAGAATTCTCATCCCAACTACCTGTGTCGGTTTACGGTACGGGCTGCTTCACTTGCTTTTCTTGGAAGTCGATTCGCTAGATTATCACCTCGGCCGTAGCCTTAGTGTACTATCGCCGTGTTACCACTGGCTTCAACGCACATTTCCGTCAGTGCGCACTAACTTCTCGCCTCCGTCACTTTTAGCGTGAGCAGGTACAGGAATATTAACCTGTTGTCCATCCACTACCCCTTTCGGGTTCGCGTTAGGCCCCGACTAACCCTCAGCTGATTAGCATAGCTGAGGAAACCTTAGTCTTTCGGTGTGCGGGTTTCTCGCCCGCATTATCGTTACTTATGCCTACATTTTCTTTTGTAGCTGCTCCAGCAAGAATCGCCTCTCACCTTCAACGCCACTACAATGCTCCCCTACCACTTCTTAAGAAGTCCATAGCTTCGGTAATATGCTTATGCCCGATTATTATCCATGCCGGATCGCTCGACTAGTGAGCTGTTACGCACTCTTTAAATGAATGGCTGCTTCCAAGCCAACATCCTAGCTGTCTAAGCAATCCAACCGCGTTTTTTCAACTTAGCATATATTTTGGGACCTTAGCTGATAGTCTGGGTTCTTTCCCTCTCGGACATGGACCTTAGCACCCATGCCCTCACTGCTGATTAACATTTTATAGCATTCGGAGTTTGTCAGGAATTGGTAGGCGGTGAAGCCCCCGCATCCAATCAGTAGCTCTACCTCTATAAAACTATAAATCAACGCTGCACCTAAATGCATTTCGGGGAGTACGAGCTATTTCCGAGTTTGATTGGCCTTTCACCCCTACCCTCAGGTCATCCCAAGACTTTTCAACGTCAACGGGTTCGGTCCTCCACTTTGGATTAACAAAGCTTCAACCTGCCCAAGGGTAGATCACACGGTTTCGCGTCTACTACTACTAACTATAACGCCCTATTCAGACTCGCTTTCGCTACGGCTCCGATCCTAAAAAATCTTAACCTTGCTAGTAAAAGTAACTCGTAGGCTCATTATGCAAAAGGCACGCCGTCACACATAAATGCGCTCCGACCGCTTGTAAGCGTATGGTTTCAGGATCTATTTCACTCCCTTATTCAGGGTTCTTTTCACCTTTCCCTCACGGTACTGGTTCACTATCGGTCTCTCAGGAGTATTTAGCCTTAACGGATGGTCCCGCCAGATTCATACAGGGTTACACGTGCCCCGCACTACTCAGGATACTACTAAATCTATGCGCTTTACTTATACCAGGCTATCACTGTCTATGGCTCCTCTTTCCAAAGGATTCTAATTCATTACATATCTTATATTGTAGTCCTACAACCCCTAGCATGCCGTAACATACTAGGTTTGGGCTAATCCGCGTTCGCTCGCCACTACTAACGGAATCACTTTTGTTTTCTTCTCCTCCGGGTACTTAGATGTTTCAGTTCTCCGGGTTCGCCTCCTCGAAAGGAT
>NZ_JBFMKP010000007.1:0-197677 GCF_040786235.1 Aquimarina discodermiae | reverse complement strand
CAGTATTTAGAACATCATCGACATGATAAGAATGATAATTCTAATTTTATATTAGAATAGGCTTAGGGACTTTAGTCCCTAGTAAAACAAACCCCTGCACTTCCAGTGCAGGGTGGTTTAGTATTTATTTATACAGAATGTTCAAGTCAAACCAAAGCGGAAGCACTTCTATCTTTGAATAAAAAAATAGATATACATAAGCTTAACAATACCGAGGAAGATTACAACTATCTGCTAGAAGAAATTCAGTTTAAGAAAAAAAAGGTCATTAAGTTTATACAATTCTGTAGAACATTTAAACTTTGCTCAACAGCTTATTTGTTGACTACGAATGAATATACAGGAATAACGGTTAAAGAAAACGATAAAAACAAATGGATTGAAGTATCATTTAAAACTAATGCCATAGAAACACAGAAAATTAATATCAGTACCGAAGAACATTTTAAAGCAGATCCCGCATCGAGTTTTTCCATTTTTTTAGAAAAAGATACACCACAGTCTGAAGTCAACAAAATAACAGTAGCATTTGTCGATCTATTGAAAATGTATGGTATTAACAAAAAGAACACTTTGGAGTAAAAGTCAGTTACTATTGTTCAATACAACTATTAGATAGTAGTATAGTAGAAGTCTGAACAAAAAACAAAAGTACAAGGTAACATTTTGCTTTACTAAGACATGTATATTAAACGTTATACTTTAAAAAAAAAATGAACTGTATGAAAAACGCTCTTTTGATTATTTTGATAATAGGATTTACTTCTTGTAAATCGAATAAGGAAAATTCTAAAACCGAAATTGATGAACCAATTAGGGACAATGCAGAATTAATTGAAATTTATAGAAATGACCAAGCTGATCGACAAGTAGACAATATTGATTGGAACGTTGTTTCAAAAAGAGACAGTTTAAGAGAGTTAAGAGTTTATCAACTTTTGGATTCAAATAAAGTTAGAACTTCTAAAGACTATCACAATGCAGCAATGATTTTCCAACATGGAGGAGATTCTATAGCATATGGTATGGCAGTTAAACTAATGGAGAAATCAATAGAACTTGATTCGACAACTAACAAGTGGCTTTTAGCCGCAGCTATTGACCGTTATCTATTGAGCAAAGATGAACCTCAAATCTATGGAACTCAATATCAAAAATTTGGAAAAGACGAACCTTGGCAGCTTGGGAAAATGGATACAACCAAAATTTCTGATGCAGAGCGAATAGAATATGGTGTAGAAACTTTAGCTCAACAGAGAGAGAAAGTAAAACGAATGAATAGGAAAAAGTTATTAGAACTTATCAATCAAGGAAAATCTATTGATGAAATTATTAAAACAATAAAGTCAGAAAACAAAAATGACTCTGAATATGATATTTCAGAAAATGGAATTAACAGTTTTGGTTATAATTTAATGAGACAAAACAAAAATGAAGAGGCGTTAAAAATATTCAAACTCAATACAGAGTTATATCCAAACGGGTTTAACACTTGGGATAGTTTGGGTGAATGTTTATTGATTCTTGACAAAAAAGAAGAAGGTATAAAGGCTTATAAAAAATCTTTAGAACTAAACCCAAAAAACAGAAATGCCAAAACTATAATTGAAGAAAATAATTAACAAAGCATAATAATGGTAGCTGTTGTCCAACTGTAATGATTCTTCTATCTTGATGATAGTGAGGTGTTCTTAATATAGAAGAATGTATAAATCTATGTAGAAAGTGTCTGTGATTGTGTAAAAATAAAACAGTTACGACATATATATATTCAGCATTACAATAACTCAGTTACTATATTGTTACAAATTCTTGCCGGGTTTTCGATGATTTTTCTAAAAGTGGCTAGTGATTTAGAGCTATGATTTACATAATCGTTATGTTTAAACTCCAAAGTCATATGAATAAACCATTTTAAAAATTTGTGAACTATTAGTGAACGAAGTCACAAAAAATGCCCAAATATGGGCATTTATGTGTTTTTAAATATGTGTTCGTTATTAGCTTAACGTCTGTAAACCCTTGCTATTCGGGCGCTGACTCCTCCATGGTATGATATACGTTCTGCACATCATCATCTTCCTCTATTCTTTCTAACAACTTATCTACATCTGCAGCTTGCTCTGGAGTTAATTTTTTGGTGACCTGTGGGATACGTTCAAATCCAGAGGATAAAATTTCTATTTCTCTGGTTTCTAATTCTTTTTGAATGGTTCCAAAACTTCCAAAAGGAGCATAGATTAAGATACCATCGTCATCCTGAAATACTTCTTCGGCTCCAAAATCAATAAATTCTAATTCTAACTCTTCTGGATCTAGACCTTCACCATTAATTCTAAAGTTGCAGGTATGATCAAACATAAATTCTACAGAGCCTGATGTTCCCAAGTTTCCGTCACATTTATTAAAATAAGATCGAATATTAGCTACTGTTCTGTTGTTATTATCGGTAGCAGTTTCTACCAAAATAGCAATACCATGGGGTGCATACCCTTCAAAAAGCACTTCTTTATACTCACCTTGACTTTTATCAGAAGCTCTTTTGATCGCTCTTTCGATATTGTCTTTGGGCATGTTTACAGATTTGGCATTCTGTATTACCGCTCTTAAACGAGAATTAGAATCAGGATCTGGCCCTCCTTCTTTAACAGCCATCACAATATCTTTACCGATTCTAGTAAATGCTTTGGCCATTGCAGACCAACGTTTCATTTTACGTGCTTTTCTAAATTCAAAAGCTCTTCCCATAGTGCATAATTTAAATTCTAAATACAAACATAAGTAGAAACCTAGTTTTTGACAAATGTTATTTTATACCAATTCTGATTTAAAAATACTCAAATAAAACACAGAGATTTTTTGTTTAGGCAAAAAAGAAAATGCAGACATAGCCATAGCTACGATTAAATTTTGTTTTGAAACATCAACGAAAAAGAACAAATTTTAGTGAGTAATTTTAAATCAGAAATGGTATTAACGTTACTCTCCTTCTATAATTTGATCTATAGTTTTGGCTAGTTTAAAATCATTATCAGTGATTCCATCAGCATCATGAGTAGATAGACTAATATGCAATTTGTTATACACATTGGTCCAGTCTGGGTGATGATTTTGTGCTTCTGCTTCAAATGCAATACGAGTCATTACAGAGAATGCATCTTTAAAATCATTAAACTCGAATGTGGTATGAAGTGCATTGTCTCGATACTCCCATCCATCAACATCTTTTAGTTTTTCTTCGATTTCAGATTTAGATAATTTTGTCATGTATGATTTGTTGTTTTATTGTTTTTGGTATGAGGTTTTATTTAAGATTCAGTTCTTTTCTTAGAACTTCATCTTCGTTGCGATTTTTGCTCCAATAGTCAGAATTGATACTTTTTATTTTAGTTGCTTTGGTAGTGAGTTTTTTTGCATTTTTTCCAAAACCACTTTTAAAAGTTTCGGTCCAACTTTCTATGGTATACGGAAACACATTCGAAAAGGTGATACGTATAGTTCGTTCTAGTGTTGGGTATTCTATGGTATAGGTATTGCTATCGGTACCTTTTTTAATACTTGCTGTGGCATTATATGCTTTTACCTCTTTGTGTTTTAATCTGCAAAACTCAAAAGAAGGAATAATATTAATAGCTCCCTGCGGTAAATTATTAGGACTGATTCTAATTTTTGTCCATACTTCATTTTCTAAAAGTGTTTTGTCAAGTTTAAAATTTTGATCAGCTTCATTTTCAAAATAAGAATGTGATGATATTTCAAATTGTTCTCGATTGTTTAATTGAGAATATACGTGTCCACACCATTCTTGCATCGAGCTCGACACCTTAACTGCATGCTGATTATCTGCAACCGGATAAAAAGTACTCTGCATAATAGAATAAGGATAAATACCAGTATTGAATTTTTTAGTGGCATTCAATTTTAAGACAGGAATATTGTCAGCGTTTTGTCTATCTGCTTTTACCTGTTGTTTAGCAAGAAAATCTTCTGTTACATAGATCAGCACCGCAGATCCCTTTCTAATCTCTCCATATCTCGCTTGTTCTAATTGATAGGAAGAAATTTCTGCTTTACCAGCATACCAATACTTTTTAAAATTTTCAGAAAGCTCTTTTTTAGGTTTTTTTTCGAAAGTAGGAGGAGCTTTAGTGATCGTACTTTGTGCTATAGAGGCCGTTACTTCTTTTTTTGTGTTTTCGACATTACTATTACTACAGGCCATTAGAATCGATACACTAATAATAATTGATAGAAATACATACTTTTTCATGACGACTAATTTTTAAGTAGTAAATTACGATAAACCTATGATTTGGCAAGTGAGCTTAACGTTTCATAAACAATATGGGTAGGCAATCCCATGACATTAAAGTAGCTACCCTCGATATTAGAAATGCCAATAAAACCAATCCATTCCTGTATACCGTATGCACCAGCTTTGTCTAATGGTTTATAATTATAGACATAGTATTCGATTTCTTCTTTTGAAAGGTTTTTAAATGTTACCCGTGTAGATTGATGCACCGTTTTTATCGAATGAGAAGTTTTAAAACAAACAGAGGTGATTACCTCATGCGTATCACCAGATAACGAGCCTATTATTTTTATTGCTTCTTCGAGATCTTTCGGTTTCCCCAGAGCTTTGTTTTTATGCCAAACAATTGTGTCACTGGTAATAAGAATATCATTAGTGTTTAAATCTTTAAAAGCACCTGCCTTAAGCTCTGCTAGGTAATCAGAAATCTCTTCAGCTATTAAATGTGCTGGATATACTTCTTCTATTTCTTTTAACTGTATTGTAAAATCCAGATTAAGATCCTTAAAAAATTGTTGTCTTCGGGGTGAGCCCGAAGCAAGAATTATGTTTTTATCTTTTAATAAATCTTTTAGCATACTTTATTATAAAACGAACTGATAAAATACAAGTGAAATAGCAGTTATGATTAGAACAATCTTTAAAACAAGAGAAAGCCTGGTAAGTAATTTATCGGTCGCAGCACCAAAGCATTTTATCATAACATATAATAAAGGGGCAATAACAAATAATAACACAAAAACGACTACAGTAGTATTAGAAAAAAGATACGTATAAATATAATAGAATATTAAAATAATTGGGATCAATACAAGCAGTCCAATAAGTTTTAAAGATCTTTCTTTTCCTACTACTATAGGAATGGTTTTAATATCGAGTTTATGATCTCTATCGATATGAATACAATCTTTAATAAGCTCTCTTAAAAAGATGATAAAAAAAGTAAAAATTGAATAATCTAGTATAATCGAGAAAATCACCACTTGAAATTCTTTGTTCTCTTCGTTGATAGCAGGAAGAAGGTCAAAGATTCCTATAACGATTAAGCATAACCCAGCCAGAGCTGCAATACACACATTTTTAACAACTAAAATTTCCTTTAGATACGTAGCATAGACATAAAATATACCCGATGTGATGATAAAAAGGGCTACAAATCCAGGTTTGCTAATCAAGTTCGCCAAATAGAACCCTATCAATACACCAATTACATTTAAAACGATAAAAAGTGTATTTGCAGATTTTTGAGCAATAGTACCATATAATAAATTATTGGTAGCAGAAGTTTCCTGATCGTATTGTGCTATAACAATATTACCTGCTGCAACAATAGAAATAGTTGCGAGTACCAATAAGCTTACTCCAAACCCATTTAAAGTAATCGGAATATTAAAAGGCTCAAAAAGACCATATTTAAGGCAAAATTGAGCAAAAGCAATGATAAGAAGATTGTCAAATTTAATGAGTTTCAAATAAGACCGCATAAAGATGATAGGTTGGTTAGTTCGCAAATGTAATAATTAATACTATTTTTTCACCTATTAACATAAATACTTAAATCCCCTGTTTTATAGGGCATCAAAGAACTTATTAACGTTAATACTCGGTTAACGATGTAATTTTTCTTCTTATCAGAGTGGGTATCCAATACCTTTGATCCTATCATCAATCAAAAAATGAACTGTTATGAAATCCATTGTATTTTGTATATTTTTTATTGGATTTACTGTTCTTGGGCAGACTAAGTATCAAAAAGATTTCGAGTATTTATGGAATACCGTTGATACTTATTTTGCCTATTTTGATACGCAAAAAGTAAATTGGGACAAGGTAAAAATGATATATCAACCTAGGGTTGATAATGTAAAAAATAATGCCGAGTTTATAAAAGTTTTAGAGCAGATTACAAGAGAACTTCATAATGGACATGTAGGCCTTAATACCAATTTGCCATCATCCCATAGATTGATACCAACGGGAACAGACCTATGGGTAGGATATAAGGATCATGAATTTATAGTTAGTGCTATTAGAGAAGGATCTCTATCAGAGACATTAGAGATTAAGTTGGGAGATAGAATTACTGGGATAAATCAAAGACCTATTAATGAGGTGGTAAAAGAATATTTACCAAAGAGTACCAAAAAATATAGCGATAGGATGTATGAGTTTATTGCAAATATGCTCATTGCAGGAACACATGACACCAAGCGCTTAATAACTGTTAATGACTCATTAACTTTAAATTTAGAGGCTTTTAAAAACAAAGAATCCGAGAGTTATATAGAAACAAAATTACTTACAGATGCTATTGGGTATATAAAGTTTAATAATTCTTTGGGAGAAGAGGATATGATATTGGCCTTTGATAAGGCAATTAACGATATGAATACCACAGATGGATTAATATTAGATTTTAGAGAAACACCAAGTGGAGGCAATTCTATAGTAGCCAGAGCAATTATGAGTAGATTTATAAAGAAAGAACGACCTTACCAAAGACATAGTTTTCCCTTTGAAGAGAAGTTGTATGGGATAGAACGCAATACCATAGAGTTAGTATCTCCCAGAGAAAAAACATATACCAAACCATTGGTAGTATTATGTGGTAAATGGACAGGTAGTATGGGAGAAGGAATCGTTATAGGGTTAGACGCCATGGATCGAGCATTAATAGTAGGAACAGAAATGGCTGGATTATTAGGTGCAATTTATAGTTATACACTGCCAGAAACAGAAATAGGTTTTCAAATACCTGTAGAAAAGTTGTTTCATATAAATGGAACTCCAAGAGAAGGTTTTAGACCAAAACACTATATATTAGATACAGCGAAACAATTAAAAAAAGCCATACAATTGATTTTAAAAAATACTAACAAAGGTTTTGATACGCAGTAGAATGATTATTTGGTGAATTGAGTTTGACATAAAAAAAATATAAACGAATGAAACAAAAAATAAATATTCTTATTGTCACATCTGTTTTGGCATTGGTGGCGCTTTCTGCCATCCAAGGATATTTGATTTATAATACTTATCAATTAAAAAAAGATGTATTTATCAAAGAAACCAAAGAGTCCATTTTAGGAATTAATAATACAAAAGAAATGGATTCTATAACAGAACTTTGGCATAATCATTTAACAAAGCAATTAGCAGCATATAAAAAGAATAGCATAGTTAAAAAAGATGCGATAGAGTATTTTAAACCCTATGCAGATTCATTAAATGATGCTTTTAATATGTATTATCAAAACGAAATAGAAAAAATTAATTTAGGTTTTTCTTTAAAGTTAAAAAAAACAATAACGAGTATCATCGCATACGATAAAGATAAAATCGATACCATATTTAATGGAAATGAAGGAAGTAATTATTTTTTGTTTGGAGAAAATTTTCCTCATAAAGAAGGAAATGTAATTCGTAAATCAAGATGGTTTACAGAACATGATTATGAGCAAGAAAATGAAGGAAAAATGTTTAACGCTAAACTTAACTTGGAGATAAAGACAGAAGATTCTATGAGTATTATAGATTGGAAAAAAATTGTTTTTAGCCAGATGGCCACGCTATTTTTATTTTCTGTATTCCTATTTCTATTTGTAGTATTACTTCTTTTTTATTCTATAAAAACCCTAATTAGACAAAAAAGAATTGCAGATGTACGTAATGATTTTATAAACAATATTACACATGAGTTAAAGACACCTTTGGCAACCTTGGGCATTGCTTCGAAAAGTTTAAGAAATAAAGATGCACAGAACTCACCCGATATTTTTGAGAACGCATTAGATATTCTTGACCGACAAAATAACAGATTGCAAAAAATCATTGATCAGGTGATGAGTAATACCTTGGGGTCAGAAGAGATTTCTCTTCAAAAAGAAAAAATATCAGATAAAAAATATCTTCAGGAAGTGGTAGAAGATTTTAAATTATCGGTTATTGATAAACCGGTTAAGGTTGATACAAAATTCACCTTAAAAAAAGTAACGCTTACTATAGATAGGTTCTTATTTACTACCGCATTACTTAATATCCTGGATAATGCAGTAAAATATGGTAAAGAAGATGTTCAAATTACCATACAAACCGAGTTTGATGATAATGCCTATAAAATTTTGATCAAGGACAATGGGGTAGGGATTTCAGAAAAAGAATATCAAAGAATTTTTGAAAAATTTTATAGAGTGACCACTGGTAATGTTCATGATGTAAAAGGACTGGGGTTAGGGCTGTTTTATACCAATCAAGTTGTTAAAGCTCATAAGGGGAGTATTACTATAGAAAGCAAATTAGATAAGGGAACTACATTTATAATTTCAATTCCGATCCAGTAAGTTTGGTATATGATAAGAAAAGAATAAGTGTGATATCAAATTATTTTACGAATTAAAAAAGAAATTTAGACCGATGAAAAAACACATACTATTGGCAGAAGATGATTTTGATTTTGGTAGTATTCTTAAGCAATATTTAGAGCTTCATGATTATGTGATTACGTGGTGCAAAGATGGTAAAGAGGCTTTAGAAACATTTGATACTGGTAAGTTTGATATTTGTGTTTTTGATGTAATGATGCCAAAAATGGATGGATTTACTTTAGCCGAAAAAATAGTGGATATTGAGCCAGAAGTTCCATTCGTTTTTCTTACCGCAAAGAAAATGAAAGATGATAAAATAAGAGGACTAAAATTAGGAGCAGATGATTACATCGTAAAGCCTTTTGAAGCCGATATTCTGGTTTTAAAATTGCAAAATATATTGAAAAGAAGTAACCAGATGACTTCTTTCAAAGAAGAAATAGTATCTATAGGGAAGTACAAGTTTGATATAAGTAATCATCTGCTAAAACTTGATAGTGATTCTCAACGATTAACAGAAAAAGAAACAGTGTTGATACAGTATTTATGGATACATAAGAATAAAATGATAAAGAGAGAAGATCTTCTTAAAGAAGTCTGGGGTAACGATGACTTTTTTTCGGGACGAAGTATGGATGTATTTATAAGCAGATTACGTAAATATTTTAAGCAAGACAATAACATATCTATAGAAAGTGTAAGAGGGGTTGGACTTACATTTTATGTAGCATAACATAGGCTCGTCTTCACTTTTTGTTTTTAGCCAAAAATGAGTTGAAGTTTGACCAGATGAGACACTTTTTGAAAATCATAGCAGCGATAGGGTAAGAAAATAACAAAACATGAGTGAGTTTTAGCCACTTTTTTAGGAAAAAGAAAAGGCTCAGATGAGTTCTATAAATAATTAAATCAAAAATCGAACACTATGAAAACGTTAGTAACAATTGTAGTACATCTCATTATGGGATTACTAGTAGCATGCGCTCAAACCACATCTTCAAAAAGTACCACATCTTCTACAAAGACAACCGTGAAAACTTGTGGAGAAACAAACAAGGAAAATTATTATAGATCTTTTACTGTTGTAAATAACGATGAAAATTATAAGATCAAGGTGAAGTTTATGGAGAACATGCAAAATGAAGTTAAATCTTTTCTTATAGAGCAGTTCGGACAAGAAAAAATGATCACCAATACAACTTCTTATATTTGGAAAAAAGAGATTGATGATTCAAAAATGTATATGGTAGAACTCAATGAGAATCAACTTAGAATGAGTATCGACAAAGAGTTGGCATCTGATAAACTACTTAAAAAATTTATGTATATCGGGAAAGAATTAAAATTGTTAACCGCTAAAAAGATATAATGCAATTACATTTTATGTAGATCTTTAGTGAACCAGACTTAATAATCAAGAGCATTGAATAGAGGAGAAACCTTTTTCAATGCTTTTTTTATTACAATAGATGGTTGGATTTAAAGTACTTTATTTATTTTAACAGTATTGAAATCTATGAACTGGTTTAAACTTTTTTGATTCATACGAAAAATGATGATTTTTTGGTCAACTGAAATGTTTTTTGCACTTCATAGCAGCGCTACGAAGTAAGAAAAAGATGAAAATTGAGTGAAAAAGAGCATTTTTATAGTGAATTGAAAAAAGTTTAAACCAGTTCTATAAGTAATGACAAAAAATGACTAGAAAATCTAAAGATTTTTCATTCGTAAATGGACTAAACCTGGCATGGATTGAGTTTGGAAGAGATACCGGGGTGGACCCTGTTAACCCTCAAAAGTATTTTCGACCTGATATGGTAAGGTTCGAAGAAGCTATGGATTTTGCCTGCGAACATGGAGCAACATTGATTAGATGGTGGTATCATACTAATGGATCTACCAATCCAGTTTTTGATGCTCATAAAAAAGTGACTCCAAACCCTGATTTTTTTCATGAGGATGTAAAAAAAATACTAGACCTCGCGCTGCAAAAAAAAATGCAAGTCCAAATTTGTCTTTGGTCTTTTGATATGCTCAAGAAACAATGGGGAGTAGACCCTATTGCTAATAAAAAGTTGATTACAGAAGATACTTTTACACAGGCATATATAGAAAATGCTTTAGTCCCATTAGTAAAATACATAGGAAACCATAGTGCACTTTTTGCCTGGGAAATTTTTAATGAACCAGAAGGGATGACCAATAAATATGCTCAACATTGGTCAGGTTTTGAAGAAAGAGTAGAAATGAAAGATATCCAAAAATTTATCAATAGGGTAGCAGGAGCGATTCGTAAAACAGAACCACAAGTAAAAATTACAAATGGAGCACTAGGTTTTTTAACCAATGTTGATGACCCAAAAAAGGGGTTTTATAATGCATATTCTGATGCTAACCTTTTTGATAAAGGAAAAAATGATTTGGGGTATTTAGATTTTTATAATATTCATTATTATAGTTGGGCACGTAGTAAGGGATCGCCATTTCATACAAAATACAGTCCAAAATTAATAGATAAACCTGCTATTATAGGCGAGTATTATCCCGATGATCTATCGTTTAAATATAAGGTGGGAGATAACGATCATAAACTTGACATTTTCCCTGCTTCAGATTTAGGAACAATATTAATTGAAAATCAATGGGCTGGTTCTATTGCATGGTCATGGACTGATAGAAAATCAAAAGAAGAAAGAAATAGGATGGCTAGTATTATCCATAATGTTGCAGAAAGCATGATACAAACAAGCCATGTTGGTAATGAAGTAGTAGAAGATATTAAAATATACCCTAACCCTGCCAAAGAGGTAATGCATATCACTGGTGTTAAAAAAGGAGAAGAAATCATCATATATGATTTTACAGGTAAAATTGTAAAAAAGAAACGAGTACGCAATACTCCCGAAAAGATTTTAATTTCAGAATTGTATCGAGGTTATTATAGAGTTATGGTTGTTGGCAGAATTCAATTAAGTCTTTATAAAGAATAGTTTAAGTTGATTATCGATGATGATACGGTTCGTTTCTTAGAATACTAAACCCACGGTACAATTGCTCCACAAAAAATAGACGAATCATTTGATGAGAAAAAGTCATTTTTGATAAAGATAGCTTACCATTAGCACGGTAATATACATCTTGACTAAAGCCATAGGGACCACCTATTACAAACACTAACTGCTTTATACCACTATTCATATGCTTTTGTAATACTTCAGAAAAGCCAACAGAATCATATTGTTTCCCGTTTTCATCTAATAAAATAAGAACATCAGGATTGTCAATTTTTTCTAAGATTAACTTCCCTTCTTTTTCTTTTTGCTGAGTTTCACTTAAATTTTTTGCATTTTTTATATCTGGAATAATCTCAAAATTAAATTTAACATAAAAACCTAAACGTTTGATATATGCGTTTGTAAGTTCGGTGAGTTGAGCATTATCGGTTTTTCCTATCGCTAATAATTTAATATTCATTCTTCTTTTTTTACATTAGCAAAAATAACCATTCAATATGATTAGTAAAACCCAATTCAATAAAGAAATTGATTTGATAATTGCCAATGCCATAAGAGAAGATGTAGGTGACGGTGATCATAGCTCATTGGCCTGTATTCCTAAGTCTGCAACAGGAAAAGCAAAATTATTGGTTAAGGATGAAGGGATTCTTGCAGGAGTAGAATTTGCTCAAAAAGTGTTCGAGTATGTTGACCCTAATATCGAAATAGATGTAAGAATAAAAGATGGCACCCAGGTAAAACATGGAGATATTGCCTTTTATGTAACGGGTAACTCACAAACAATTCTTAAAGCAGAACGATTGGTGTTAAATGCAATGCAACGCATGAGTGCAATAGCTACCAAAGCTAATCATTTTGCATCTTTGCTAGAAGGGACTCAAACCAAAATTTTGGATACCCGTAAAACTACTCCAGGGATACGCGCCTTAGAAAAATGGGCTGTAAAGATTGGAGGAGGAGAAAATCATAGATTTGCATTATATGATATGATTATGCTAAAAGATAATCATATTGATTTTGCAGGAGGTATTACAAAAGCTATAGAAAAGACTAAGCAATATCTAGCAGATAATAATCTTGATTTAAAAATTATTGTGGAAGCTAGAAACCTCGATGAGATAAGAGAAATACTTAAAACACCTGGTGTTTATAGAATATTGATTGATAATTTTGATTATGAAGATACAAGAAAAGCTGTAACATTAATAGGAGATACGTGTCTTACAGAGTCGAGCGGCGGTATCAATGAAGAAACTGTTCGTAAATATGCCGAGTGTGGTGTAGATTATATAAGCAGTGGTGCGTTAACACATTCTGTCTATAACCTTGATCTAAGTTTGAAAGCAGTGTAAATATATGTCAAAACCCATAGAAGATAAGCTTAAAAAAATTCCTGGTGTAAATTTGTTAATTACCTTGGGGAAAAAGCTAATTCTTCCTGGTTTTGAAGGGATGTCACTATATGATTTGGTGAAAATTTATACCATTGGGATTGTAAAAGGAACATTCTCTACCAGAGCCAGTGCTATCTCATGGAGTTTTTTTTTATCGCTTTTTCCATTCTTATTATTTTTATTAAACCTTATTCCTTTTGTTCCGATAGAGAATTTTAAGGAAGACATACTTTTTAATTTTATTAACGATGCGTTACCCAAACAATCTTCAGGTTTCTTTAAAGATATTTTTGATGATATAGCTTCTAACCCTAGAGGAGGGTTATTATCTACCGTATTTTTACTATCTGTTTTTTTAATGACTAACGGAGTTAACGCTGTGTTTTCTGGATTTGAGAATTCCTACCATGTGACTCTTAACCGTAATTTTGTTCGTCAATACATAATTGCATTAGGAGTTTCTTTAATTGTGGCATTCTTATTGATTACTACGGTTATAAGTACTTTGTATTTTTCATATTTGATTGCAGATTTGAAAGAAATAGGAGTTGTAGATGATTCTGTTTTTTGGTTGACATTTGGTAAGTATTCATTGTTTGTATTTATGATTTTTATTACCATATCGATATTGTTTTACTTCGGAACACATGAAGGGAAACAAAATAGATTTTTTTCTCCGGGAGCAGTAATGACAACGCTGTTGATCATTGTAACTACTTATTTATTTGGTGTTTATATTGATAACTTTTCAAATTACAATAAACTATATGGATCAATAGGTGCGATGTTAATATTAATGTTGTATATCTGGCTTAATGCAAATTTATTGTTGTTAGGCTTCGAATTAAATGCTTCTTTAAATAAATTAAGAAGAATTTTTTGATATATTTAAAAATATAAATACGTAAAAACAATTATATAAATGAAGAAATTTACTATACTACTTTTCGTTTTGATGACTATTTTCACTACCAATGCGCAAACTAAAATTGGGGATGCACAAGTGCCCAATCAAATTAATTATGGAGGCGAAAGTTTGGTGATAAATGGAGGAGGATTAAGAGAAAAATTCTTTTTTGATATTTACGCAGGAGTGTTGTATCTTAAAGCTAAAAATAATACTGCATCTTCTATTGCAAATGCAGATGAGACAATGGCAGTCAGAGTACACATATTATCTGGGTTAATGTCTAGAAAAAAAATGGCCTCTGCACTTAAAAGTGGTTTTGAAAGATCTACTAATAACAATACAGCTCCTTTAAAAGATCGTATAGAAAAGTTTATTGGATTCGTTTCTGAAGAAATAGAAGTAGGCCAAGTATTTGATATGGTTTATGAAAAAGGAAAAGGTAGTGTGTTGTATAAGAACGGTGTAGAGAAGGGGTATGTTGAAGGTTTGGATTTTAAGAAAGCCTTATTTAATATTTGGTTAGGAAATAATCCAGTTGATAAAGGTTTGAAAGGAGAAATGTTGGGTAACTAGCTGGATAAAGTACGTTTTTACAGGTCAAAATACACGATGTTAGATATTTAGTCTATTTTTTATTATGCAGACATAATATATTTTATTACATTTGCCCATTCAAAAAAATAAAATTTTTAAAAGAAATGAAAAAGATTACTTTATTATTCATTGCTCTAATTTCATTAACAACAACTAAAGCACAGATTAGAGTAGGTAAAGCGATACTACCATATGAAGAATCATTTGAAGGTGTTGATTTGAAATTAAATGGTGCAGGAATGAGAAAAGTACTTTGGATTGATATGTATGCAGGTGGGCTTTATTTGCAAAAAAAGAGCAAAGATCCTAGAGTTATATTGGATGCAGATGAAACAATGGCTATGAAACTAAATATTGTATCTGGTTTTGTAACCCAGAAAAAATTTATTAAAGCAGCAAAAGAAGGTTTCGAGAAAGCTACTTTCGGAAACACTAAACCTCTAGATGACAGAATTAGTAAGTTTATCAAATTCTTTTCTGAGCCTATCGTAAAGAATGATATTTTTGATCTTGTTTATGTAAAAGATGTAGGTGTTAAAGCTTTTAAAAATGGAAAAGAATTGGGATTAATTAAAGGTAGAGATTTTAAATATGCATTATTTAAAATTTGGTTAGGTGAGGAACCTGCTAGTGAAGGAATTAAAAATGGTATGTTGGGCATACAATAATAATTTGATTACCATCCATAAAATATTTAAAAGCTACCATCCAAAATTGGTAGCTTTTTATTTTTACAAACAATCATACTAATTTTAAGATATTACTATGAATCATGCAGTTTTAATCGTGTTTCTTTTGTTTTTTTCTATGCTAAGCGCACAAGATGCTATAGAAGGTACCTGGAAAACAATTGACGATATAAGTGGTAAACCAAGATCAATTGTCAATATATATAAGAAGAATGGAAAATGGTATGGTCGTATAAAACGTGTTCTTGATGAAAATGAAAGAGGTCAGTTATGTGTAGAATGCAAAGGAAATGACTACAATAAACCTATTGAAGGATTAGAAATAATCAAAAATTTAAAAAAAGACGAAGATGAGTATACGAATGGTACCATTATGGATCCTGAAAATGGTAAAGTATACAAATGCAAAATATGGATCGATGATACAGATTCAAATATTCTTAATGTAAGAGGTTATATTGCCTTCTTTTACAGGACTCAATGTTGGGTAAGAGAGTAGTTTAAAAGTGTAATTTTGGATGAATGTTAAAAATTAACGTTTTTTTTAGTTAGGTTTTTAAATATTTTAGACTAAACCCCTGAAATAAATAAAATCCTCAAAAATGAAAAACATAATTACATTAATAGCGGTACTTATCTTTAGTATTGCATCATTTGCGCAAGTACGAATAGGAGATATTGTTGTTCCTGATAAATTAAAGTTCGATGAAGAAGAACTAGTTTATAACGGTGGGGCAATGCGTAGGGTATTATCTTTTAAAACCTATGCAGGAACCTTATATACCAAAACAAAATATTCTGATGATAAAAAAGTACTTGATTCTGATGAAACAATGGCAATCCGCCTCAATATTGCATCCAAAAAAGTTACCAACGAACGAATGATCAAAGTTTTTAGAAAAGGGTTTGATGACGCGATGTTTGGTAATACACAAAGCTTGGATGCTAGAATAGAAGATTTTCTTAAACTTTTTAGCTCTCCGATGCTAATAAATGATTTTTATGATTTGGTATATATAAAAGGAAAAGGAGTTAAAACATATAAAAATGGTGAAGAATTAGGATTTATTAAAGGTCGAGACTTTAAATACGCATTGTTTAAAATTTGGTTAGGAAATGAACCAGCCTGCGAAATTATTAAAGGAGGAATGCTTGGCCTTAGTAAATAAATTTTGAATTTTATTCGCATTTAGGTTTAATACCTCGAGGCTTGCCTCGTTAATTATTACTATTTTGTGACTCGATGTCACAAAATAGTAAATATGTCCATAAGAGTCATAACGTTACATTTTTGCTTTATCATTTGGTTAGTAGTGCAAAATATAGGAAAGTTGTATTGACTGATTCGGTATATAAGGTTTTAGTTGAAGTTTGTGAAGAGATAAGTTATAGTTATGAAATTCATTTTTCAGAAATAGGTACAGATAAGAACCATGTTCATTTTTTGATTCAGAGTGTTCCGCCATATAGTTTTACTTTGTAATGAAAAAAGGGAGCCATTGGCTCCCTTTTTTTATTAGTCAGTTTTTTTATTCTAACCCAGAAAAATTAATTGTGGGTATTTCAGAACTACTATCATTTCTGTTAAACATTGTATTCTTTACGGTATTGTCATTAAAGAAACCACAGTTTCTTAAGAAAAATCCATCATCAGATACACCCCCAGAGTAATCAAATCGAAATTCGTTTTCTGCTGTAGCATCATAGGTAAACCTGGCCCTAGTGATTTGGTGCCATCTGTTACCTGTATCGTATACCCATTGGTTATAAAAGTTTGCCGCTCGCTCGGTATCTCCGGTATGAGTGATAAAATTTTCTAAGAATGAATATTGATTTTTTAAATAAGCATTCGTTTTAGGTCTTCTAAAACTCGCTATTAAATCCCATTTACCCTTTGTTGGGTCCATAAAATAGGCAGTAAAATCCGTATAGTTATTACCAGCAGGCTTTCCTAATAGTAAGAACTTATAACGAATACCGGATTTCCAGTCAAATACTTTATAGCTTTGCCCTCCAGAACCTTCACCGCCAAATTGATTGGTGATCACACCATTACCTTTTTTAAGTAGTTTTATTCTGTCTTCTTCAGGAATATCTCCTGGATTATCGGTAACAAAAGGACTCCAAACAGAAAATAAAATTCTTCTTTCTGTACTAGAATTTACCTGTATTCCAAAATATCCATATTGAAAACCGTTCGCCATAAAGTAGGACCCTATAACATCTTGTCCTTTTGGGACTTCAACTTCATTATAAAAAGCTTGTATGTTGTTATTGGTAGGGATGACATAGCCAAGATGTACAGAAGGCCCTCTTCTTCCAAAGTGAATATCATTTTTCACAAATTTAACAGTATTGGAAGTCGCATCTTTACCTAATAGTACATTTTTTATAGTAGCATATGTAGACGATTCTTTAGATATTGCTTTTAAATCCAAATGGTAGTACCCCTTTTTTAAAACTTCAAGCTCACCCAGATAGATTTTTTGAAAATTAGTATTGGAGAGTTTGATTTTTTTTGATTGGTCGCCAAAAGTTGCTTCCAGTTCAGAGTTACCCGATCGTACTTTAGCATCAATACCCAAACTATAGATTCCTGGTTTGGTAATATAAAAATAGGTGCGTATTGTCAAGCTTTTATCTTTCCAGTTATTAATACCATTGGCGTTTACCATTTGTTGTGTGGCAGATGGATTTCCAGTTACCCAACTATTGCCTTGAGTTGCAATCGCAACTGTAAAATTGGTATCAGGATTATCTGTATTGTCACTACACATACCAAGGTTTGTCCAACCTCTAGGCGCCCGCTCATAGACATAAAATGGTCTTGAAGTATTGGATCTATATTTTACTTTATCACCAGTTCTATATCTGGTAAACCTGTCCCATTCTTTAATTGCATCGCAATCACCGGGGTAGTCGACCAGGTTTTTACTATCATTTGCACCAGGTTCAATAAATTCTGGTTGTGAGGTAAAATCATTATCCTGAGTACAGGATGTAATAATGGTTAAACAAACTAGTAATGATAATAGTAGTTTAAATTTAATTAGTTTCATTGTTTGTGAATTTTGTAAATTGAGTGTAAAATAAACGCAATAACAGCTAGAAGATTATATTATTAAGTGTTAATGTTTTTGTAATAATGTTAATGAGTTTTTTGGGTCAAGTAATTTTTGATAGTATACAAATAAGATATTCTTGTATTTTTGTTTCTTATTGTTAATTTACTTTGGTTTTACTCAATAACTAATGGCATACTTTATAAATGTAATTCTTCCTATTCCTCTTAATAAAGAGTTTACCTATAGTATTAATAAAAATGAAGCAGCATTTATACGTCCAGGTATGAGGGTTGCAGTGCAGTTTGGTAAAAGTAAAATATACGCAGCAGTAGTTACTACAGTTCATCAAACTCCTCCTGTAGTTTATGAAGCAAAGGAAATAGAACATATTCTTGATGAAACTCCAATTGTTACCATGCATCAATTAGAATTATGGTCATGGATAGCTAAGTATTATATGTGCACAATGGGGGAGGTGATGCGTGCTGCGCTTCCGGGAGCTTTTTTACTAGAAAGTGAAACACTAATACATAAAAATGAAAAATCAGTTATTGATGAGTCTTTATTAAAAGATGATGAGTTTCTTATTTATGAAGCATTGCAATACCAAAGTTTATTTCGTATTCAGGAAATTATGGATATTACTGGAAAAAAAAATGTACTTCCGGTAGTAAAAAGATTGCTAGAGAAAGAAGTTATAACGGTGCAAGAAGAAATTTATGAGCAGTATAAACCTAAAATAGTACGTTATGTGCGATTACACTCAAAATATAAGGATGAAGAATCATTGCGTACGTTGCTTGATTCGATGACAAGAGCTCCAAAGCAACGAGAAATCTTAATGCATCTTTTTACGCTTCAGGCACAATCTACAAAATCTATAAAAGTAAGTCAACTGATTAAATCGGCAAATAGTTCTTCGACAGTTGTAAAGGCACTGATTGATAAAGAAATATTAGAAGAATATCACTTAAAAACTGATAGAGTAACCTATAGCGGCAATACAGGTGGAGCATTAAAAACTTTAAATGAATTTCAACAAACGGCTTATGATGAGATTGAAAATGTTTTTCGGGATAAAGGAGTGTGTCTTTTTCATGGCGTTACATCATCTGGAAAAACCGAAGTTTATGTAAAGCTTATAGCAAAAACTATTCAGGAAGGAAAGCAGGTATTATACTTACTACCAGAGATTGCTTTAACTACACAACTCATCACTCGCTTGCAAGAGTACTTTGGAGAAAAATTAACAGTGTATCATTCTAAATATTCGGTAAATGAACGAGTAGAAGCCTGGAATAATATTAAAGAACAAAAATCGAAAGCTCAAGTTGTAATAGGGGCAAGATCTGCAATATTTTTACCATTTGTCAACTTGGGATTAGTTATTATAGACGAAGAACATGAAAATACATTTAAGCAGTATGACCCAGCACCAAGGTATCATGCCAGAGATACTGCAATAGTATTGTCAAGAATGTTTGATGCAAAGGTATTACTAGGGTCGGCAACCCCTGCCTTAGAAACATATTATAATGCACAAAAAGGAAAATATGGTTATGTGCAATTAACAAGGAGATATGGTAATGTGTTGATGCCAGAAATTAACTTGGTTGATATCAAAACAAAGTATAAAAAGAGGGAGATGACTGGGCATTTTAGTGATACTTTGTTAGAGAACATTCAAGAATCGTTAAAAGAAGGGGAGCAGGTCATTCTTTTTCAAAATAGAAGAGGGTATTCTCCTGTTGTAGAGTGCACAACCTGTGGCCATTCACCACAATGTCCTAATTGTGATGTTAGTCTGACTTTTCATAGTCATAAAAATCAGTTACGATGCCATTATTGCGGATATCATATGGCAATGCCAAATACTTGCGCTGCTTGTGATAGTGTTGATTTAGCTACTAAGGGGTTTGGCACAGAACAAATAGAAAAAGAATTACAGCAACTTTTTCCTGATCATAAAGTAGGTAGAATGGATCAGGATACTACTCGGGGAAAACATGGTTATGAAAAAATTATAAATCGTTTCGAAGAGGGTGAGATTGATATTATGGTAGGTACCCAAATGCTTTCTAAGGGGTTAGACTTTCGAAAAGTGAGTTTGGTTGGTATTATGAATGCAGATAATCTTTTAAATTTCCCAGATTTTAGAGCACACGAGCGTAGCTTTCAATTAATGCAACAAGTGGCGGGAAGAGCAGGAAGAACTCAAAAAAGGGGAAAAGTTCTTATTCAAACATACAATCCGTTTCATCAAATTTTGCAGCAAGTATCGGTTAATGATTATATAGGGATGTATACAGATCAAATAGAAGAAAGGCATCAATATAAATATCCTCCATTTTATAAAATTATAAAAATAACCGGCAAGCATAAAGATTATAATAAGGTCAATGAAGCGACCAATTGGTTTGCAAAATCTTTAAGAAATGTATTTAAAGAAAATGTATTGGGACCAGAATTTCCTCCTATATCAAGAATTCGAAACCAGTATCATAAAAATATAATTCTAAAAATACCCAACAGACAGTCTTTACAAAAAACTAAAGAAGTGATTCATAAGATAGATACATCTTTTAAAAGTATAAAAGAGTTTTCGGGTGTTCGATTAATAATTAATGTAGATAATTACTGATGGACCATTTTTAAACGATTGTAAAAAATGACGATGCACATATAAATTCTACTTATTAAGTAAGACTATGGATTAGGAAATAAAACTATTATTAGTAGTATAAATAAGCAGAGATTACAGAAAAAAATAATCAGGCACGATTAATCAAGTACCTAATTATTTAATGCTTCTATCAAAGAATGTTTTTTATGTCTACTTAATGGTATTTTTTCGTCAGCAATTTCGATATTCCTACTATTGTATCGTTCTACTTTATCAAGGTTTACAATATAAGATTTGTGAATTCTTAAAAATCGATCACTTGGTAATTGAGCTTCAAAAGATTTCATAGTAGCTAATACAACGATAGGATCTCCTTCTTCCATGATTAATTTTACATAATCACCTAAAGCTTCAACATATTTTAACTGATTAAGGAATATTTTTCTTTTCTTTAAATTACTTTTTACAAAAATATAGTCATCATCTTCTACTGCAGGATTCTCACTTCCAATTCTAGACATGCTTAATGCCTTCTCTACTGCAGCATTAAAACGATCTTTTTTCAATGGTTTTCTTAGATAATCAATCGCATCATAATCAAAAGCTTTAAAAGCATATTTTGTTTTTCCTGTAACAAAAATAATATGAGGCTTATTTTCTAAGTCATCTAAAAGATCAAAACCAGTTAAGATGGGCATCTCAATATCAAGGAATAATAAATCCACTTGCGTATCGAGTAAACCGTTCTTGGTTTCAATAGCATTATTCCATTCTGCCACTAATTCTAGTGAAGAATGTTCATCTATTAGTTTAACTATAGCTAGCCTTTGGAGGCGGGAATCATCGACTACCGCACATTTTAATTGTGATTGTTCCACTTGTTCGCGTTATATATTCTAAATACAATATTAATGAATATATATTATTTCCACAAACAATTATGGCTTTTTGTCGATAAAAATAGTGTTTCATCGAAATAGAAATTAGGGTTTGATAATCCAAAAAATAGTGTTATTTTTGCACCCAATTTTAATTAAAACTATAGATTTTATGAATCAATACGAAACTGTTTTCATCTTGAATCCCGTTTTATCTGAAGACCAGATAAAGGAAACAGTTAAGAAATACGAAGACATTCTTGTTTCTAATGGTGCCAAGATGATATCAAAAGAGGATTGGGGGCTTAAAAAGCTTGCATATGCAATCCAACACAAAAAAAGTGGTTTTTATCACCTTTTCGAATATCAAGTACCTGGAGAGGTTATTAACATGTTAGAGGTAGAATTTAGACGTGATGAGCGTGTGATGAGATACCTAACCGTAAGTCTTGATAAACATGCAATCGCATGGGCAGAAAAAAGAAGAACTAGAAACAAACAAAAAGCTTAATTATGTCATCTATAGAACAACAAGCTAAAGGAAAAAAAGATGGTGAGATCAGATATCTTACTCCTCTTAATATAGATACTACGAAAAATAAGAAGTACTGCCGTTTTAAAAAATCAGGAATCAAATACATAGATTATAAAGATCCAGATTTCTTAATGGCGTTTGTAAATGAGCAAGGTAAATTGTTACCTCGTCGTTTAACGGGTACTTCATTAAAGTACCAACGTAAGGTGAGCGTTGCAGTAAAACGAGCAAGACATTTGGCATTAATGCCATATGTTGGTGATTTATTAAAATAAAATTCGACATAACGTAATGGAACTTATATTAAAAAAAGATGTTGAGAATCTAGGATTCGTAGACGACGTAGTACAAGTGAAGAATGGTTATGGTCGTAACTATTTAATCCCTCAGGGATATGCTGTATTAGCAACTCCTTCTGCCAAAAAAGTGCTTGCTGAAACATTAAAGCAACGCGCTTTTAAAGAAAAGAAAGAAGTAGAAGATGCACAAAAAATAGGAAAACAACTGAATGATTTAGAATTCAAAATTGCTGCTAAGGTTGGTAGTGGAGATAAGTTGTTTGGTTCTGTTTCTAATGCAGACGTTGCAGAAGCATTTGCTAAGCAAAATGTAGAGATAGAAAAGAAGTTTATTACAGTTCCAGGAGGAACTATTAAACGTCTTGGACGGTATGAAGCTTCAGTAAGACTTCATAGAGAGGTAATTATTCCTGTTTCTTTTGAAATAGTTTCTCAAGCCAAATAAAAATAAACAGATTTTACTGTTTTGATATATTAAAAATCGCTCTTAATGAGCGATTTTTTTATGAACTGGTTTCAACTTTTTTGATTCATGCGAAAAATGATGATTTTTTGATCAATTGAAATGTTTTTTGCACTTCATAGCAGTGCTACGAACTAATAAAAAGATGAAAATTGAGTAAAAAAGAGCATTTTTATAGCGAATTGAAAAAAGTTTAAACCAGTTCTATGATTGATTTTTTCTGAAAATCATCTTTTATAGTTATTTTTGCCAACAATTTTTTTTAAATGAAATATCAAAGGTTAAGTAAAGAGCAGTTAGAAGAGTTACATGTCGAATTCATTAATTTTTTGGCGACCCAGTCTATCACAGGAGACGAGTGGGAAGACATAAAAAATAATAAACCTCAGGTTGCAGAAGAAGAAATAGATATATTTAGCGATTTGGTATGGGAAAAAGTACTAACAAATGCTACCTATTTAGAGCATTTTTCTAAAGATCAAATTCATTTATTTGAATTGCAAGAAGAAGAAATGCTTTTGATAGCGGTCAAAGTAAATGACACAACCATAGATATTACTACTCCAGAAGGTTATGCATGGTTAAAAGAAAACCTTTTAAATGACAATGTAGTTTTTTACAATGCCTCTAAGGCATATGGTGAAGATAAAAACCTGGATAAATTTAAGCTTATACAACAGGGAGCAAATATTACACAAGGAGCGCTGTATCAGTATTTTGATAAAGTAATACATGAATAGGTATAAATTATCCCTAATAGACTACTATAGCACAACTTTAATTTTTAATTATATTTTTTAAAAGTATTAGTTATTGTCCTTGTACTTTTTTTAGATATTTGCAGCCAGAAATGGCCGATTATTGCGAGGTTTGATATAAAATTTCATCTAACCTGCAAGCGCATATAAAATTTATTAAAATGGCACAAAAACCATCTATTCCAAAAGGAACCCGTGATTTTTCTCCTGTAGAAGTTGCAAAGAGAAATTATATTATAAATATCATTAAAGAGCAGTTTAGATTGTTTGGTTTTCAGCCTATAGAAACCCCTAGTTTTGAAAACAGCGAGACATTAATGGGGAAATATGGAGAAGAAGGGGATCGCTTAATATTTAAAATTTTGAATAGTGGTGATTACCTAAATAAAGTAGATGAAACTATACTAACCGCCAAAGATGCTTCAAAACTTACTTCTAAAATAAGTGAAAAAGCGCTACGATATGATCTTACAGTACCTTTTGCACGTTATGTGGTACAACATCAAAATGAAATTGATCTGCCATTTAGAAGGTTTCAGGTGCAACCGGTATGGAGAGCAGATAGGCCACAAAAAGGACGATATAGAGAATTTTATCAATGTGATGCAGATGTGGTAGGAAGCACCTCTTTATGGCAGGAGGTTGATTTTATAAAATTGTATGATAACGTTTTTACAAAATTAAAACTTGATGGTGTAACCATTAAAATGAATAACCGCAAGATTCTTTCTGGTATAGCCGAAGTAATAGGAGCAAGTGATAAATTGATTGATTTTACTGTTGCCCTTGATAAATTAGATAAGATAGGAGAGGATGGAGTAAGAAAAGAAATGCTGGATAAAGGTATTTCTGAAAGTGCTATAGAAAAGGTAAGTCCACTTTTTGGTTTTAAAGGAACCACAGAAGAAAAGATAGAAGATTTAAGAAAGTTATTAGCGACTTCAGAAGAAGGGATGAAAGGAGTAGAAGAGTTACAATTTATTGTAAATGCTATTAAAGAAGTGCCGTTAGAAACCGCTACATTAGATCTTGATGTAACCTTGGCACGTGGGTTGAATTATTATACAGGAGCCATTTTTGAGGTTGCCGCACCAGATACAGTTGCTATTGGTTCTATAGGAGGAGGAGGTCGTTATGATGACCTTACAGGTATTTTCGGATTAAAGAACATTAGTGGTGTAGGTATTTCTTTTGGACTTGATAGAATATATTTGGTGCTAGAAGAATTAGGGTTGTTTCCTGATACCGTAGCACCTTCAACCCAGGTTTTATTTATTAATTTTGGAGACAAAGAAGCACTATATTGCCTTAAAGCGGTTAATGAGTTGAGAAAAGACCAAATAATGGCAGAACTTTATCCTGATAATGCTAAGATGAAAAAGCAAATGGGGTATGCCAATAAGAGAAATATCCCCTATGTTGTGCTTGCAGGAACTTCTGAGATAGAAAATAATACATTTACGGTTAAAGAAATGCAGTCTGGTGACCAAAAAGAGTTGAGTTTAGAAGAATTAAAAATGATGATTCGGTAATTTTATTCTTAATAATTAGGTGATTTAGTTGGATTTTCTTGTTTTATTTACGAATTTTATAGTTGTTCATTGGTTGCTTGTTGAAAAAATTAACTTTTATTTAAAAAGTTGAAAATTTAACAATGAATACAGGACACATATAATTAGTCAAAATAAACATATTATGAAAAGCCCCCTAAGAATCATTTTACTTAGCATTTTGATGATATCTTTTTTATCATCATGTAAAAAAGATATAAAAGAAAAAAGAACAGATACTGTTCAAACCATACCTATATCGGATACTACAAGAATTCGTTTAGAACAAAATGTAAAAGAAAAAGTTGTAGATAAAAAGACTAAAAAATCTACTAAAAAGAAAAAATCTACTAAAAAAGATAGTAAAACCGATAATGCAACTTTCCATATACCTGGTACATTCGAAACTACAGATAATTCTTTCTCTAAGAAATATGTAAAAGATTATGAAAATTATGTCGCAAATTATAGGAAAGCGGTAAAGGCAAAAGATATGGACTCTTTTCTTAAACTCAGCAAAGCAAGTAATGATCTTAGTAGACAATATAATCGTCTTATGAATATACTTCCTGGAGAAGAAATAGAGAAACTAAGTGAGTATATGCAAATTAAGTCAAATGAACTAGCTAGGTTATCAGAACAAATGTAAAAATCCTTTAAGTATAATCTAAGAAGGTACCTATTTTCAACTTGTTGAAGATAGGTGTCTTTTTTTATGAGTATTTTGTTTATAACTATTTATATCTAGTGTTTTAATTGATATTGCTCTTTGGTTATTCTAATATCAAGATTATATGCCTCTATTACTATGGTACTTTATATGATTTTTGTTTTTACTATGTAATAGTATTTTTTTTCATATAGATTTAACTCAATCCCAAAATTCCTTGCCAGATACTTTTAAAACTTTTACAATTAAACAGTAGTATATTTGTTGTTATACAATAAGTATAATGCTCGTACGTTAAATCTACAGTTTAATCGTGAATCAATTATATTGTATGCAACCTTTAAATAGATGCTTTTAAAAATTTAGAGCTCTAAATTACTAGATATCTGCAAAGACTTAGCTTGATAATTATAGCTGTATATTAAGTACTTCTCCCCTCAATATCTAAAAGGCCAAAATCATATTAAGATAGACTGTTTACATGATTTTTTAATCGTATAAAAAAAATAATCAATTAGATGTTATTGAAAAAGGGAAGGAACGTTTTAATGTTTGTAATAATGAGTATTATAGTTGGGTGCTCTTCTGATACAGAAGAAGATTTGAGAGGAGAGGAAAAAATTAATAAAGAAGCAAAAATATTTTATCAAAATAATTTAAAATCAATTATAGATACAAAATGTATTTCTTGTCATGAATATCATCAAATTGGATCAAGTAGATATGATAGCTATGAAAAAATAAAACCTGTTATTCATGAAATATTGGATAGAATAGAGACAAAATCTATAAATATGATGCCGCCAGCAGATGCTAAGCAATTAACAATGGAAGAAAAACTAGTTTTTCGACAATTTTTAGAAACACTTACGTCGATTGCAGATGAGGATACTGATAATAAAATTCAGATAAAATGGACAGCTTATAAATACCCTGATTTTGATAACAGAGTTTCTGTTAGCGGAAATTTTGATGAGATTAGTTATACGTTTAATGAAAATTATGGAGATGTACCAATAGATATCATTAAAGACGCAGAAGTCATCATAAAAACAGAAACTGTTAATGTTGGTAATAACGAAGAAAGATCTAAAAATATTCGCCATTTTTTTTCGTTTTTTACACCTACTATTAGCGGGAAAGTAAAAAAATACAATACCGAAAGCGCCTACATTAATTTTGAAATGAATGGAATAGAGCAAGAAGTAATTTTTGCTATCACTATAAATGATTCCGAATTATTGTTAAAAGGTGTTATTCCAGATATGAGTTTTTTTAATTGGCAAAATGCTTATGATGAACTAAATAAAATATGTGGAGAGCAACATCAAAATAAACTATGGAACGATATTGCTATAGAGGTTGTTATTAGGTTAGATTAAAGAATTATTGATGGTGTTTGGAGGTCTAAAAGTAGTTTGTGGCGGGTAAAGGCTTTTAAGTGCAACGAAAAATTAGGAACGTACAAAAGATATTTATCAAGTTATAATATCATGCTAAAACTCTATACAAAATGTTTTAAAATACTTATGGGTTGTAAATATTCTACTTCTAAAATTTATGATCCAAAAGACAACTAAATACCGCTTATATAAATTTGGATAATATACTATTTACTAAAAAGGACTTTGGAGTGAAGGTGTTTTTTTGTAAAATCAATATGCGTTTATTTTATTTATTATAGCAGTAAAGACAGTATAGCCGTACCTATTCGATACTAAAACTGTAATAAAAGATGGTGTTTGTACTATGTAAATGTCTCATGGCAAAATTCTACTGTATAATTCTATGCTCAAAAAATAAAAGGATGAATAAGATATTATGATGCTGTTGATTCGGTGGTTGGATGCTATGGTATTTGATTGTCAGTTGTTAAGGTCGTGTTTTTTTTGTATTATTGTTCACCCGAATTTAACATTGTTTTATGAAATTAAAATTACTCCTGCTCATTGGGTTCATTAGTTTGAACACTTTTGGATTTAATGTAAATGAAAAAGATACATTACTTTTAAAAAGTAATTCTCCAATAGAAGAAGAGCTAAACAATACTGAGTTTTTTCAATTTCCAGAATTAGATAAGAAATTTCCAATAGAAAATCTGGTTAGTAAAATTACTAAACCAGAATTTACCTTTGATAATATACGAAAAGAGTATCCTGCAATTACAAATGATGTAGAGCAAGCAAGAGCAGAAGCAAAGGCAGGTTTTAGAGAAATTGATAGTACAGGTAGATGGATAGGTTCGTTTAGAAATGAAGATATACAAGTATTACCGGTTGGTATAAGTCATGAAGTTAGTGGAGTTACTTATCAATTAGGATTTGTAAGAGCTAGATTTACAAAAGAGTATACAGAGCTTACCGTTTTTGTTAAAATAATACTTCCTCAATCAGATGATAAAGGAAAGCCGGTAGAATTACTTTTTGGAGCTAATAATGTAAAATTGTCGCATCAAGGAGGGATTATAGGAGATGCTAACCTTGTATTACTTGGGGATGTCTTTATTCCATTTAATGGCGGCAATTGGTTACTTATTCTTAAAGGTGGTCTAAATTATAAAACCGGGGATACTTTTAATAGAACATTTGTTACTATTAATTGCGATGGTGTCAAGGAGATGGGAATCGAAGGAGAAGTACAGTTTTCTCGTAATATGATTCTTCCGGTTAATGAACAAGGTCAATTACTTCCAGAAAGTACAACGTATATAGGGGCAACAAAAGAGCCTATTCAAATCCCAAACAGGGTACGAGGCGCTTTCAGAGCGGTAGCTTCAGACTGGAATGATATGATTGTAGAAATCAGCCTTTCTCCTTTTGTATTAGCTGGGCAAGAAGATAAATTTATGTTTGCGGTAAATCAAGCGGTATTTGATTTTAGTGACCTCAGAACGGAAAATGTTAACTTTCCTCAGTATTATCATGACAAAGGACTTTTATTGCCAAATGTCGAAACATGGAGAGGAGTTTATGTTGAGTCTTTAAAAGTAGGACTTCCACAAGAATTTAAAACAGATAAAAGTATACCCACAAAAGCGAGAGTGTCCTTTGAAGCTGCACATTTACTGATAGATAGTTATGGGGTTTCAGGATATTTTAGTGCAAAAAATATTATACCCTTAGAGTCGGGAAGAACTTCAGAATCTAAATCTTGGGCATATTCTGTTGATGAAATAGCAATAGAATTGGCAGCCAATAGATTAGTAGGTGCTGGTTTTATGGGACGTGTGGTACTTCCAGTTTCAAAATTAAATACAAAGGCAACTCCTGATAATTCAGGAAATAATAAGCTTGGATTGGCTTATGCCGGTATTATCTCAGAAGAAGAATACTCTTTGACAGTATCTACTTTAAATACAATCAACTTTGATGTGTTTAAAGCAAAAGCACAATTGCTTCCAAACTCGGGAATCGAATTAGCAGTAAGAGATGGCAATTTTAGACCCAAAGCAGTCTTAAACGGAAGATTAGCAATTTCTGCAAGCCAAAAAGAATCGATGGAAGATGAAGGAACAGAATATTCTACATTTGATGAAGAAGGGAAGGAAGAAAAAAATACGGTAGAATTTAGAGGGATAGAATTCCAAAACTTGGTGTTGCAAACAGAATCACCTGTTATTGCAGTAGATTATTTTGGGTACAAAGATGAAGTTAAACTAGCTAATTTTCCGGTATCTATTGCTAATATCGAATTTTTCTCTAACGATTATGAAGCAGGTTTAGGGTTTGATATTAATGTAAATTTGATGAGTAAAGGTTTTGCTGGTGGGGCTACTTTACAAGTTATCGGAGAATATCAAGAACAGAACTACAGACAACGTTGGAAATTTAAAAGGGTAAATATCTCTGCAATAGCTTTAAAAGCTGATATGGGAGCAATGAAGCTCGAGGGTAGTTTGGAGTTGATGGAAGACGATCCAGAATATGGAGATGGATTTTCTGCAGAAATTATGGGTGAGTTTGGCAAAATTAAACCGGTTACCTGTAAAGCAATATTTGGTAAAAAAGATTTTAGATATTGGTATGTAGATGCAGCTGTACATGGGTTAGTCATCCAAGCCGGGCCGATTACTATAACTGGATTTGCAGGAGGTGCGTATTATCGTATGCAACGTAGATCGGGAGGTAATATCACCGACTTTTCTCCTTCAGGGTTATCATATATTCCTAACAAGTCAACTGGTTTAGGGGTAAAAGCTATGGTATACGGAGCTATAGGAAGTGAAACCGCTGTGGCTATAGGAGCAGGCTTCGAAATTGAATTTAATAATAAATGGGGAGTTAATAGGTTAGGTTTCTTTGGAGAAGCGTCTATCATGAAAGCATTTGATCTGCCCAATCCGATGGCTAAACTAACAGAAAAGCTTGAGGGAATGGTCGACAATGAGCTGATAGATAAAGTTACTTCTAATAGTGTAGGAGGAACTTTTTTACAAAAAGCAGATACAGAATATAAACAAGAATTGAGTTTAGCGGCATCTATAAAGGCTAAACTAGGAATGCAATTTGATTTTGTGAATGATTCTTTTCATGCTCAGTTAGATATATTCGTAAATGTAGCAGGCGGGATTGTACAAGGCCGGGCATCACAAGGAAGAGCAGGATGGGGAGTAGTTCATATTTCTCCAGATGAATGGTATATGCATATGGGAACCCCTACAGATCGACTTGGTCTTAAAATGGGAGTTGGCGGTTTTTCGATAGAAACAGGAGGATATTTTATGATGGGTGATCGTATTCCTGGTAGTCCGCCTCCACCTCCAGAAGTAGCAGAAATACTTGGAGTCGATGCTAACGAATTAGATTATATGCGAGACCTTAATGCACTGGGTGATGGAAGAGGATTTGCTTTTGGTGCTGATTTCAAAATAGATACAGGAGACTTAAATTTCTTGATTTTATATGCTCGTTTTCAAGCAGGAGTAGGGTTTGATATTATGCTTAAAGACTATGGACAAGCGCGTTGTGTAGGTAGTAGTGAAGCGATAGGTATAGATGGATGGTATGCAAACGGGCAATCCTATGCATATTTACAAGGTGAACTGGGGATTAATATAAAGTTATTCTTTATAAGAAAGAAAATCCCAATAATTAAAGGAGGAGCTGCCGTACTATTACAAGGAAAAGGACCTAATCCATTTTGGTTTAGAGGATACGTTGGGGGATATTATGATCTATTAGGAGGATTAGTAAAAGGAAGTTTTAGATTCAAAATGACGTTAGGAAAAGAGTGCGAACTCGATGATGCTTCACCTTTAGGAGGGGTAAAAATGATTACAGACCTTACTCCAAAAGATGGAGATGCTGATATTGATGTTTTTGCAGCACCACAAGCAGCTTTTGCTATGAAAGTAAACCAACCTATTGTGATACCCGAAGATGATGGAGATAAAACGTATAAAGTAATTTTAGAGCAATTTAATGTGGTCGATCAAACGGGAACAGAAATTGTTGGTGAATTAGAATGGGGGCAAATGAATGATCGTGCTACATTTATTTCTGATGATATTTTACCTCCAGATACCAAATTGAAGGTAACAGTACAGGTAAGTTTTGAAGAAAAGGTAAATGGTACTTTTAAAACTATTATCGTAGATGGTCAAAAAGCAATAGAGGTAGAAGAGCGTAATTTTACAACAGGTGGCGCTCCAGATCATATACCATTACATAATATTCAATACTCATATCCTGTGGTAGATCAGCAATTGTTTTATTCAGATGAATATAATTCGGGGTATATACAATTAGAAAGAGGCCAAGATTATTTATTCGATACAACGCAGTGGCAAAGTATAGTGAAATATATCGATGAGGAAGGAAAGGTTGGAAAGTCTGAATTTGGTTATAATACTGCAGATAACAAAGTAACGTATAAATTACCCAAGGTACATCAAGACACAAAATATTTAATGACTATAGTGAGTTCTCCCAAAGGAAGCGGGACAACCAATGTAGTTGCAGAAACAGAAACCACTGATTTAGGTGACGATAACACTATAGAGATTAAAAAAAATAAAGCAGAGAATGTTTTAAAAGATGGAGAAATTGATAGGCTTAGCTATGAATTTAAGTCTAGTGAACATAGGACTTTTAGAGATAAAATAAGAAAAATAAAGTCTACAGATTACTTTTGGGGAAAAATAGATTCGAAAGTATTGTTTTTAATGAATGGCGTTCAAGAGTATGAAGGGTTTGATATTGCCGAATTAACTGGAAATAGGTATTCAGACGACAAACCATTAGTAATTGTAGAAGCAGATTTAAAAGACAATTATTTTGAAGATGATATCGATCCATTGGTATATCAAAAGTACGAACCCAATAACAGTATTACCGTATCTAGGGATATTACTATATATGGTTTTAGACCAAAAAGAGCGTTACCCATATTAACCAGTTATATAACAGGGCTTCAAAATGAAGTGCAATGGAGTTGGAGAAGAACAACATTTCCGTATAGATATAACGTAATGGAAATCTATAATATTGATTATAGAGATATTTATACCAAAGTAAATAATGCATATATAGACGGAGTGTTGTTAGAAGGAGATCCTGTTTTAGGAATTTTAGGCCGTACATTACCCTATATGCGTAAAGGAAATTATGATATTGTATTAAAGTATATACTCCCCGGAGATATTCAGGGATCTAGTTCTTCGTATAGATTTAAAAACCTTATCGGAATATAATTGATGAAAATGAATAGAGTTATAGTGTTTTGTTTTTTATGGTGTTGCTTAAATTCATTTTCGCAGGGTCTACAAAATGACGTTCCAGAAATTAAAGTTTTGGCTAGGGTTCAAACGGGGAAAGTACTTTTACGATGGGCACCTACCAGTCCATCTGCTTGGATGAAAAATAATACCTATGGATATACCATTGAGAGATATACCATTAAAAAAGAAGGGAAGTTAATTTCTCCTCCGAGTAAAAAAGTACTCTTAGAAAGTATTCTGAAACCAGACCCAATTGAAACATGGGAGAAGGCTGTAAATGAAAATGACTATGCAGCGGTACTTGCTCAAGCCTTGTATGGCGAGAGTTTTTTGGTAGAAGAAATGCAACAAGGAGCATTAGCTCAAATTATTAATACTTCTAAAGAAATCGAACAGCGTTTTTCTTTTGCTCTGTTTGCTGCCGATATGGATTTTGAAATGGCAAAAAAAGCTGCATTAGGGTATGAAGATACATCTGTAGTAGCAGGAGAAGAATATTTATATCGTATAAAGAGCTTAGTTCCAAATGATTTATTAGAAGTAAAAATGGGATCTGTTGTGGCTAATACTGTAGATATGGAACCTTTGCCTAAACCTATTGATCTTATTGCGGTACCAGATGATAAAAGTATCTTAATAACTTGGGAGTATGAAATGTTCAAATCTGTGTTTACTTCATATTATATAGAACGTTCTGAGAATGGTACTGATTTTAAACGTCTTGGAGATACGCCATTACTTAACCTGAATGATAAACCGGGTAGTCCGGCAAAGCGAATGTATTATGTAGATACATTATCCCAAAATAATACAACTTATCACTATAGAGTTCAAGGAATTTCTCCATTTGGAGAAGTAAGTCCTTTTTCTGAAACTGTTTCGGCTCAAGGAATAAAGAAACTATCTGCCGTTCCGCATATTAAAACCTATAAATTTGATACATCTGGCGGAGTTGATCTCTTTTGGGAATTTCCTAAAGAAGCCGAAAAAGAAATCACAGAATTTGAGTTAAACTGGGCACCACAAGAAAAAGGACCTTATAAAACCATACAATCAAATATTCCTTCATCAACCCGTAAAACGAATTATAAACTGGTAGAGCCTTCTAATTATTTTAAAATTAGTGCAAAAGGAAAAAGCAATCAAAAAACCACTTCGTTATCTGCATTTGTGCAAACTATTGATTCGATACCTCCTGCAGCACCCGTTGGAGTAGTTGGAGTTGTGGATACATTGGGGGTGGTAAATCTAAAATGGGAAGCGAATACAGAAAGAGATATGTTGGGGTATCGTGTGTTTAGAGGAAATCTTGAAAATGAAGAGGTATCTCAACTAACGGTTTCACCTATAGAAAGAACCACTTTTGTAGATACGGTACAGATCAAGTCATTAAATAGTAAAGTTTATTATCAAATAGTGGCTGTTGATCAGCGTTTTAATATGTCAGAATACTCAGAGAAGTTAGCTCTAAAAAAACCTGATGTGGTTCCACCGTCTTCTCCGATTTTTTCATCATATAAAGTAAAACCTGATGGGATTTTTGTAGCATGGATAAATAGCTCTAGTGATGATGTAGAGACCCATCAACTTTATAGACAAAATGTTGAAGAAGCAAAGAAAGGGTGGCAACTTATTTTTAAAACAGATACAATTATTAATTATTTAGATAAAAAGGTAACATCTAATATAAAATATCGATATGCTATTTTTGCAGAAGATGATAGTGGATTGAAATCTGCACCGTCCACACCTCTAACGATTAGTAATCAAAATATGGGTGAAGAGGATTTGATAAAAGGTTTTACGGCGATTGCAGATAGAGAGAATAAAAATATTTTGGTTTCCTGGAGAAAAATGCCTGATGAAGTTGTAGAAGTAGTATTGTATAAATCTAAAAAAGATGAAAAACCAGTATTGTGGAAACAGATACCTTCTACAATTACCAAATTGGTAGATGCTACTGTACATCCAGGTTCTGTATATGTATATATAATGAAAGTGATATTGAGTTCGGGGCAATATCCAAAAATAAAAGAAGTAGAAGTAACGTATTAATTGGATTATGGGAAAGAATTCATGCTTAAAATTGATGTTATTTTTGTTGATGTGTATGGCATCAATAAACATGATTTCGCAAGTTAACCTTTCGGGAACTGCTGAATATAAAGTGCAACTTTACCTCAAACAAAATAGAGGGTTTTCTGATTGTAAAGGACGAGGAGCATTTACCGGAGCGTATTTAAGGGGAACTACGGACATCGAGCTATATAATAGCAGACTTAACAGTCCTGGAGAGGATTTAGAATTAGAAGAAAGTTTTAACAAAAACACTAGCTTTTCTGAAGTAGATTTATTTGCAGAGTCGGCCAAAAAAGCGGCTATTGGGTGCCAGGGGACCGATTTTTATAATAGAAAAATACCAATACCAAATAGTTATTGTTTTCAACAATCGGGTAAACTTAGTTTTCAACATGCAGAAGATTTTGATTTTGATCTTAAAATTTTTCCAGAGATTACTATTAATGAACCCCCTGTAAATGCATATTTATCAGATGAAAACTTTCTTACTATCACATTGCCCAATAACCTAAATACATCTCATTATAATTGGGAATATAGAATTCTGGACAATGATGTTAATGCTACAGTTTTAGTTGATTTCACGCCTTTTCCCAATTCTGTTAATGGTAGAGTAACAAATAACATAGCGAGGCTAAGAATAAAAGGAGAAGAATTTTTGGACAAACAATATTTAGGCAAAAAAATTGATATTAGAGTAAACCCTAAGTGTAATGCAGGAACAACATCCAATACCATAAGTTTAGAATATCTTAGAGCGGCACCCTTAATTACTAGTGTGACTCCAGATCCAGCAGCGGTAAGTTGTTATGATGAAAAAGATGGGAGCATTCGTATTAGGTTTAGTAGGGCATTAGATTCTGATAGAGATAAAATCAATATTTCGATTACAGATATGTCTAATCAAATAGGTACTACATCATTGGGACAGCCTTTATATGCACCTATGAAACAGTTTAATGGGATTATTTCTTTAGATAGAAATAACAGTATCCTTTTAACCGGTTTACCGCCTAGTAAAAATGGGTTTCAATCTCAGATAGAGCTATTTACCACAGGATATTATACAGGAGACTCGGGACATACCGGAAGAATTAAGATTAATAGACCTGCACCAGTTACTTTTAATATTACAGAAACAGTAGATATCTGGTGTTTTGGTGGATTTGATGGAGAAATTCATTTAGAAGCATCAGGAGGTACAGGTAGTGGATATGAGTATACGTATAGGGTGAAGGGGTCTGGCGATCCAGATGATTGGAAACCTTTTGAAAGTATGGCCACGCATCAAATTAAAAATTTACCTCCAGAAGAGTACGAGGTAAAAGTTAGGGATGCTAATGCTTGTGTAGCCAAAATACAAGTTCTTAATACAAGTACGGGAGAAATTGAATTAACAAGTGAACTTATTAGGTCAACTATAATTGAACCCATCTTAAAAGAATTAACTGTAGATGTTATAAAATTGAATGACCCCAGGGCATTTGGTTTTAAAGATGGTAGGATTCAAGCAACAATAAGTGGAGGAACATCTTATGGTAATAAAAGTTATGATTTTGAATGGAAAGATCAAGACGATAATGTGATTACAACGACAAATACAGCTGTAAGTGGAGATGATTTTGTAGTTGTATTGCATAGTATTGGTAAAGGTAGTTATACAATAACTGTTAAAGATGCTAACTATAATCAAGCAACGAACCAAGAAGGTTGTACCATTACTAGTGTAACATTTGATCTAGATCATCCAGATCCCTTACAGGTAACCTTAGAAATAGATAACCCTATTTCTTGTAACATAGAGAATGAGTATAGTAACGGGGAGTATTTTGTTTTCCCTTATGATACCCCAGATCAATTTCATGACGGAGCTCTTATTGCTACCGTAATAGGAGGGGTTCCTTTTGATAAATTTGCTGATAATACCGGTGAGTGTCGTTCTGCTTTAAGAAGATACTGTTACCGTTGGAAAAAAGAAGTAAACGGGGTTTGGCAAGATGTAGAAAACGAGAATGGTGAGGCTATAAATGATAGTATTATAGAGTTTCAGAGTGTGGGTAATTATGCTTTAAATATAGAGGATGCAGAGGGAGTAGCATTAGGAACTTATGAAGAGTATTTTCGTGCTGATGGTTCTAGAGAGTATAGGCTAACACAAGCGATAGATAGTACCAAATATTTACCACAACCAGAGCAACTTACCCTTTCTTTTACAAGTACAGAGGTTACTTGTACCAGTGGTAATAATGGTACCGCCACTGTCACCGTATCTGGGGGCGTTGGTCCATTTACTTATGAATGGAGTACAGGAGAAACCGTACCCTATATAGCTGATCTTTTTGCAGGAAAATATACAGTACATGTTATAGATGCCAAAGGGTGTGAAGTAAAAGGAAGTGTGATTGTTGATCAGCCAAATGGTCTTAAAATAGAGACTACAACTCTAAAATCTCCAACTTGTTTCGAGGGTAACGATGGTGCTATAGAGGTGAGTATAGATGGTGGAGTTACACCTTATGAATTAGAATGGGATACGGGAGAAACTACCAATAGGATTACCAATCTAACCGAAGGAACCTATACTATTAAAGTAACAGATGCAAATGGGTGTATAGCTTTTTTTGAAGCTGAATTAAAAGATCCCGATCCTATTATTGTAGATATGGAGACAAATAGGGCACTTTGTAATGACCAGTCTTTACAAATTGATATTGGTATAGATGACAGCGGTGCTACGTACGAATGGACTAGTGATAATGGGTTTGTTGCTACAACAAGTGTAGTAGAATTAACCAAGGCAGGAACTTATACAGCAACCATTACAAGTAATCTTGGGTGTATTGGTGTTGGAGAAATTACCGTATCGGTTTTCGATACTCCTATAGACGCAGATTTTTTATTGACCACACAGGCATACACAAATTCTGAAGTGATTTTGGTCAATGTAAGTGAGCCTTTGGGTGATACCATAGCGTGGACTATTCCTGAAACTGTAGAAGTAGTATCGAAAACAGATGAACAATTGATTCTTCGATTTAAAGAAGAAGGTCCCTATGATATAAATTTAAGGTCGTATCAAGGAGACTGTTATATGGACTTTGATAAGACTATTGTTGTGCAACCTGCTTTAGAAGGACCAAATACGTCTGTTTCTGAAACTGATTTCATTCAAGAATTTATCATATTTCCAAATCCAAATACAGGAACTTTTAAAACAAAAATATCGTTGGCAGAAGATTCGAATATTTCGGTTAAAATAATCAACTTAATATCGGGTGCTGTTATGGATGAAAGATCTGAGAATAATGATAAAGACTTTACCCTGGAGTATAGTAAAAATATACCTTCAGGAGTATATTTAATGTTACTAGAAACCCCAAGAGGTACAGAAACCCGTAAGTTGGTGTTTGAGTAACATCCATCCCCAGCCCTTCCTTCGAAGGATGGGAGTTTTATAAAGAGAGTAAAGTCCCTTTTAGAAGTGGGATTTAGAGAGATGTTTTTAAGTATTGAAAGAACATCCATCCCCAGCCCTTCCTTCGAAGGATGGGAGTTTTATAAAGAGTGTAAAGTCCCTTTTAGAAGTGGGATTTAGGGAGATGTTTTTAAGTATTGAAAGAACATCCACCCCCAGCCCTTCCTTCGAAGGATGGGAGTTTTATAAAGAGTGTAAAGTCCCTTTTAGAAGTGGGATTTAGGGAGATGTTTTTAAGTATTGAAAGAACATCCATCCCCAGCTCTTTTTTCAAAGGAAGGGAGTTTTGTAAAGAGAGTAAAGTCCTTCTTCGAAGAGGGATTTAGGGAGATGTTTTTAAGTATTGAAAGAACATCCATCCCCAGCCCTTCCTTCGAAGGAAGGGAATAAATATAGTAAGAAATTAAAGTCTCCCTTTGAAGGGAGATTTAGAGGGATGTTCTAATTAAAATAGAATACAAGAAAAGAAGATAGTAAAGAATGAAAAAAATAATATACATACTTAGTTCATTTCTACTGCTTTTAGGTTGTGCCAAAGAAGAGGCAGTACCTGTAGTGGTTGATTTTGAGTATGAGGTGTTTAATGAGGATTATTCGATACCGGTACAAATAGTATTTTCTAATAGAACTGCAGGAGGTGATGAGTATGAATGGAAGTTTGAAGGTGGCGTACCGTCCAGATCTGTAAATAGAAATCCGGGAGTAGTTCAATTTGATACCAAAGGGCTGTATACTATCGAGCTTTTTTCGACCAATCAAGATGGTGAAAGCGATCATAAAAAAATAGAAATACAAATAGATGATCCGGTGATCATTGATTTTGAAGTAACGAATCTTGTAGATACGTTTTCTCCTGCGTCGTATCAAATCACCAATAATTCTAGCGGAGCTAATAGTTATAAATGGACATTTGAAGGGGGCGCGCCAGCAACCTCTACTCAAGAAAACCCCGGAGAAGTTAGTTTCGAAGAACCGGGAGAACATACCATACGATTAGAAATAAGTAATGGCCGTGAAACCTATTATTCGGAGAAAACAATCACTGTAGCCCCTTTTATTGTTGCAGATTTTGAATATACCGTGGCTTTTGAAGATGATGATTTTCAAATCCCTGCCAAAATACAGTTTACTAATACATCAATAAGTGGTACCTCATATCAATGGAGTTTTCAAGGAGCTTCAACATTGGTGTCTACAGAAGAGCATCCCGAAGTAACTTTTACGCAAACTGGTACCAAGACCATTAGCTTAATCGTATCTAATGGTAAAGAGACAAAAACTGTAAGTAAACAAATTACCTTTTTTGCCAATACCAATCTTCGAGAACTCAACGATATTAAGTTAGGTATTAATACCGCAAATACTGCTGGAATTGGAAGTTTTTATTCTATAAAAGATCGATTAGTATATACCCATCAGGAAATTACTAGTCAAAATGAACCTTTTATAGATATTGTATTCTTCGGATTAAATCAAAATTTTGGAGAAAACTTTTTTACCAGCCCTAATGACTTGTCAGAAACGACATTTCGGGCCTTTGATACTCCTAAAAATACGATATTTATTAATTCACAAGAATTAGATAACAGACCAGGTTTTTCTCCGATTACAGTAGCTCAATTTGATGCGATGCAAAATGATGTATTGTTAGAAAGTAAAGTCATCGAAACAACGGCTCCTGGTAGTCAGGCCTTTGATAATACGATAGTGCCTAGAATTGTTTTGTTTCAAACAGAAGAAGGTAAAAAAGGAGCGATAAAAATAAAAGAATATGTTCAAAAAGGGCAAGAATCGTATATTTTAGTAGATATCAAAGTACAAAAAGAGTAGATAGTAATGAAGAAATATAGAACAGCTTTTTTACACTTCTTTAAAACACATAATCAATGATTAAAAAGATCACATATTACATTGTATTACTAACATTTCTGGTTTCGGGTGTTTTAAAAGCCCAGGTGTTTCCGGTAAATGTTACTCCACAGGTAATTCCGCCCTATAGTTTAAAGTTATCAGAATACAGTACGTCGGTTTCAGATAAATTAATACTCAATCTTTTACTTACCGATATCACAGAGGCTAATAGACAAGTACGGCTAAAACTATATATAGAGAACAATGCGGGCTTATCTATACAAAGTAATGATGTGGTGATTGGGGCTACCCCAATATTTTTGGATGGGGGAGTACCGTTACGTATCGGTACTATTGATTTACAACCTTACTTTGCGTTACAAAATTTGGTTGGGATTACACCACAGCAATATAGCAGACCACTTCAAGAAGGGCTATATGGGTTTTGTTTTGAGGTCTATGATGCCCTATCCGGAAGACAAATATCTCGTAAAAGTTGCGCTAGAGTATACCTGGCATTGGCAAACCCGCCTATACTCATTACGCCAGAACGTAATGAGATGGTGGTTATGAAAAATCCACAAAATATATTTTTTAATTGGTCACCAGGTACTCCCGCAGGAACAAGGGTAGAGTATGAGTTTACCTTAAAAGAATTATGGGATACACAAATAGATCCTCAGGCAGCATTTTTATCAAGTCCTCCATTATTTCAGACCACGACGAGTAATAATTCATTATTATATGGCCCGGGAGAAACCCAACTGCTACCTAATAAAATGTATGGTTGGCGAGTAAAAGCTATTGCCACAGATGGCATTAATGAAACCTCTGTTTTTAAAAACAATGGATATAGTGAGATTTATCACTTTATCTATTCTGATGTTTGTAAAGAACCAGAATTTGTTTTGGCAGAGGCCAGAAATCCGACAAGCGAAAAAATCCTGTGGCAAGGAGTAGATCATGATAATTTTAAGGTACAGTATAGAAAGAAGGATGCAGAAAGTATTATATGGTTTGATGTGCAGACCGTAAACCAATATACCCATATTTATAATCTAGAGCCGGGCACTACTTATCAATTTCGTGTAGGAGGAGAGTGTATTGCTAATGGCGGGTATACCTACTCACAGATCTATGAGTTTACTACCATACTTAGCACAAGAGAAACCGCTACCTATAATTGCGGGATTACCCCAGAGATCGTAATTACGAATCAAGAGCCTATAGAAACTATGGTTGTTAATGATGTGTTTACTGCAGGAGATTTTCCGGTTACCGTAAAAGAAGTAATATCGGGGAATACTACTGTATCTAATAACCCTTTGGATGATGTGCAACAGGGAACCGGTTTGTATTCTGGATGGGGGTATATTGTTGTTCCTTACCTAGAAGATACCAAATTAAAAGTTAGTTTTAACGGAATAGGTATTAATACCGATTATCAATTAATTTCGGGTATTGTTGTTACCGATTATGATGAGAACTGGGGAGGGGTTGTTGATATAGGAAATACGATTGATGCGCTCTTAAGTTTGGCAGATGCTATTTTACAGGCTTTAAATTTGGATATTAGTTCTGATACCAAAGATCAGATAGATCAAATTATTAACTCAATTGTAGATCAAATAGATGAAGAAAGTCTTCCAAATGAAATTAAGGAAGATATTAAAAATGCTGCTACAGATATGCAAGAAGCTAGTGATTCTTATAGTCAAGCCCAAGAGGTGTATGAGAATGAGAATTCTACAGATGAAGAGAAGGAGGATGCAAAGCAAGAAATGGAGGCCGCAGAATCAGATTTTAAAGAAGCACAAGATAAATTGGATGATGCAAATAGGGAGGCAGAGAAGTTTAAAAAGGATGTTGCAGATTTGTTAAAGAAAGCCATTTATGAGATTTATAGGGAAGGGAAGGATCGCGAAAGTACTTATCAAAATGATTATCAAAAGGAACTGAGTAAATTTAATTACGGAGAAGAACCTGCCGATCAAGATAGTGTTGTTGCTTTTGAAGGAGGGTTTGTTGATACTGAATATACCGAATTAGATTCTGCATTTGTGACTTTAGAAAGAGATTTTTCGAGTTATTTATTTTCAAGAATGCTTAATGGTGGAGATGAAACTCTGCTAAATAATTTTATAGATATTTCTAAAAAAATAGGTTTTGTTTATATAGATATCGTGAAAAAAGGAAGAGAAGAAAATAAGGAAGAAAATGCAATTGTAGATGAATTAATAGAAGCTTTAAAACAATCATTTTTGGAAATATTATTACAATCAAATTTTGCTGAATGAAAAAGATTATACTTTACATATTGTTGTTAATTGTAGGCCTTCAAACATATGCTTTTGAAGCTACTCATTTTGTGAAAAACTCTGTAGAACAAGTTAATTACCTATATGCACGGAATCAAAAAATTGATACAGGTGATATTTCAGAAAAGAAATGGTTTATCTATTTTTTAAATAGTGATCAACCTACTTTAGAAGAATACCTCGTAGGTTTTGAAGAAACTAAAAACAAAACCTTTTCATCAGAGTATCTTGAAAATTTAAATAATCTACTTATAGAAATTAATAAGTCTGAAAAAGTCATAATGTATGTAGCTGTATCAGACTATGATAACCCAATTACGGTTCCTTTGTTACCAAAAGGTAATTCTTTAGAAGATAAAGTTAATTCACTTAAAGAAATGATAAGTGGTGACTCAGAAGGGTATGTGACAGTAACCAAAGATTATAATAGAGTTGATTTAAAAAAGGGTTTAAAAGATTATGAGAATTTTAAAGCTTTCTTTTATGAAAAATCAAAAGAGGTATATGATAATTCGGTACTATCAAAGGTAGGTTCGAATTCAGATAAAAGGATTTTAATGCCTTTTTCTGTATACCATTATGTTACGGTTGATAGCCAAAAAAGAAAATACTATACCCTTACTATAAGATCATCAAGTAAAGATGAAGAAGCCGATAAAGCTGTCAAGGAGATGAGACCAATGATTTTGGGTTTAAAGGGGAAAGCTGGGTCAGAGAAGAAACTAGAAAGCTATGTTAGAGCCTATCTTGATTATTATTCTGGAAATACTGGAGTAAATATTACCGCAAGTGGGATAAAAACAACGATACAGCAAGATAGTGAGCTATATACAAGAGCCTATGGTGAAAATGGAGAGGGAATTGATAAAGAATGGAGTGATACAGCTCAACTTCTGGATTTCTCTGGAATGTTAACTCAATCAGATAAAGATCAGATTTTTGATGCAGTTGATTTTTCTAGAACGCTTTTTGATGGAATGAAAATGTATGTAGTTCTTACAGATGCTAATACATCATCAAATATATTAGAAAATGTAAATAAATTGGTTCCAAAAAGTCATCAATATTATATATGGGTGCATTTAGAAGAGGATGGTACGTTATCACTTAATAATATTGTTCCTAACGGTTTTGATAAAAAAATAGCTTGGGCAACTGCGCATTGGACTGAGGTAATGTGGGCAAATGCAGAATTAAATTTGGGTGAAGGAACAGTAGAGCAACTCAAAATTAATATGATGATTAGCAATCAATTGCTAACCTATGCTTCTGAAATTTTGAAACATACATTAGTCCCAGAAAAATATTGGAACCCCAAACATGCAGATTACCCAAAATATATGCCTTATATAGTAGCTGCTTTTAATGCTACTATGGGAGATTTTGGCTCTGTGCTAGATAAAAATAAAGCGCAAATGCAATTCGCCTTTAAAACTGGAGTGTGGAATGGGATAGTTGATGAAGTTAAGGGACTGGCCGATGTTGGAAAAATGGCTACAGAATATTTTTTAAACCCCGACAAGGCTAGAGAATTAGATAATGGGTTAAGCCAACTTACTTTTGCCACTGTATGGAACAGTTTTAAGAGTGCTCATGGGTATGTAGAAGGACAAGAAACCAATGAATTTAAGTTATCCCATCAAATAGGTAAGGATATTGTTATTGTAGCTTCATTCTTTATTGGTGTGGGAGAAATTGCCGCTGTGGCTAAAACTGGTAAATTGGTGAAAATTGCTAGTTTGTCTAAACTTTCTACAGTTATAGGCAATGGTGCTATCAAGGTGCTAAAGAAAATGCCAGGAAACATCGCAGAGCTACTAAAGAAACTTCCTGATAATATTATAAAAGAGATTCAAAAGGTTGGTGCTAAGAACTATTTGATTCTAAAGTTGAATACAACCAAGATTGCTAAAATTTCTGATGATGCCGTTTTTTCTGAAATGAAACTATTGGATGATGGAGCTATTGTAAGGTTAACCGATGGTAAAAATGCACAATTTGATAATGTTCAGTATATTGATGAGCTAGGGGAACATACAGGCACAATTTCTATAGTTGATAATGGGGGTGAAATTGGGATTAAAATTGGGGATAACCTATTGAATAAGATCCAGGTTAAGCCTGACGATATGAATCATATTTTTTCAAGCAAACCTAATAAACTAGTGAAATCAGATGAAAGTATTCGCTTAATAAAAGAAATAGCGTCAGATGAAAAAAACCTAAAATTTGTGGATGATTATGGTAAGAAATGGTATACTAAAATACAAGAAGATGGATCTGAGATATATATATATGTTAAGGATGGTTATATAAAAGGCGCCGGTATTAATAAAAACCCTAGATTTGGAAATGGCTGTTAATGATAAAAAAGAATTGACTATTACAGAGAGTTATGAAGTTATGTTACAGTTTTTAAAGAACTGGTATGCACTAACTAAAAATACGGATTTGACTGATGTTTTGAGTGGTGCAGAATATCTTCATGATAAAATGCCAGCTGACCCTGTATTTTATGATTATTGGCAAGAAGCATATGAACAAGTAAAAAAAGGTGATAATGACCCATTTAAAAAAGAGATATTATGAAAATTACATTATTTAAAATATGTTTTATTTTTTTGGTATTTTTCTCTTTTAAAAATTTTGCTCAATGTCCTATTAAAAGTTTTGCAGATGATATTAATAAGATAGAAGATTTTATTGATAACAACGGGGTGGATGCATGGTTCATACTTTTTAAATCTGGTTCAGAAAGCACAATAAGACAAAATGCAAATAATCTCGAATTTGTAAATCATTACCTTAAATCATCAAGTAAAAATGTTGATGAAGTTATTGCGGATATAAAAAATAAAAATGATTTTAACATTTGGAAAGAGAGTGTTTCGGGTACAGAGGAGCTTATTGAAACAGTTTTTAAGGTAATAAAAGAAGGTGATGATTTTGTTATAAAACATAGTACAGGGGCAGAGTTATCTAGAGGTTGGTTTGTAAACGGAGTTGCTAATGAAGTAGAGTTTACCGTCGAGGTAGTGCAAAATGGTATTCGGTATGGTTATGGTAAAGCGGTGAGAAAACAGGTGTATGATGAAATGGCCAAAACTTCAAAAATTGATGCTATTCGATCCCATTGGATAGAAGGACCAGATTTAGATACCAATCTTAATACATTTAATGACGCAATTGCTGCTGGTAAAAGCGTAGATGAAGCAGCTTTTGCAACCAAAGCAGGAGAATGGAATAAAGAATTAGGCTTTGATAAAGTCGAAATTATTGGAGAACCAGTAGTAAGTGGAGGTAAATATAAAAATGTTATATTTAGGTTTACTAAGAAAATCAATAACGCGGGGGGTAAACTAATCGATGATCTGGTAGATTCTGTAGATGATGCCTATAAAGCAGCACTTCGAGTAGATTTAGAAGCTTCTACTGAATTAGCAGAAGCTATTGGTAAAAATCCTGAATTATTGAAAGCATGGGAAACTCTTAAAAAAGCGAATGTAGATGATGCGTTTAGAGGAAATCCAGATTTTCTAAAAAGATTTAATGATTTTGATATTCCAAGTAATTCTTTGCATCACGCAGATGCTGGGGATTTTACTTATGTGCCAGGAACTAATACTGTGTCTAAAATGAAAGGTGGTGGTCATGGTCAAAGAAATTTAGACTTTTTAGAAGCAAATAATGTTGAATATAATATTGTAAATGAATTTGACAATGGAGTTCGAGTAGGTAATGTACCAGGGCATAAATCTAAATTTAAAAGAACTGGTACAGGACAATCTTGGTTTCCTGACTCATGGTCTTCAAGTGATATATCGGATGCAGGAAAGTATGTAGGTTCTTTATCAGAAAATGCAAATTTAGCTGATGGAGTAGCAGCTTTTGGAAATTATAGAGGTGTAAGAGTAGGGATTATTAAGACAGATGGAAAAGTAGGGACTATTTTTCCTGATTCAGTTCAATAAAAAATCATAAGAAGCTTCGAGCGTCTTGGATAAATGACTCTAGATTTTGATCTGGAAATCTTTTTGCAAGGCGTTCGAGGCAATCTATAAATTTATTAGATTTTAATCTTTCTGAAAGATCTTCAAATACTTCACTCATCCAACTTGCAGTTTCTTTATCACACTCTTCTAAAAATTTAATTGTACTAATTTCATCAGCAGCCATAAAATCCGAAATCTCTTCCCAATATTTATAAGTTCTAAGGTCATCATTTGGATGAAAGCTTTTTCTTTCTTCAATTAGCTGTCCAACTCTTGATTTAAATGAATTATAATCCATAGTTCAGGTGTATGCTTTTCTAGCTTTAGAATCTCTCAAAAAAGTATCGATAATAGTAAACAGAGTTTGTTTGGTATCAGTATCCAAGTTCTCAATATCCTCTAATCTTCTAATGGTGTCTTTATCATAGGAAGCATGTTGCCCTTTACCCAAAAGATAGTCAACAGATACTTCGAAAATATCCGCTAGCTTAAAAGCTACCTCTACAGAAGGTAAGTTATCATTACGCTCATATTTACCAATCATATCTCTAGAAGCTTCAATCTCCTTTGCTAGGTCTGATTGAGACCATCCTTTTTGCTTCCTAAGGGTTGTTATCCGATCTCCAATGTTTAATAAATTCATCTAAAACACAATATTAAATGCTGATTTAAACAAAAATAGTGAGTTTAAATCAACAAAAAAAGAAAATGTCATTTTGATATTTAAGAAACAAGTCCTACATTTGTTGCAGATGTTACACAGAAAACTTTTTTTAAAATAATTTTAAGTATGTCCAAAAAAACAAATCGTCACTTACGCATTAGCGGTAAACATCGCTCTCCAAATTATAAAGCTGTTCCCGAATTGAGATTATCAGGAAATTGGTTTAAGCAATTAGGTTTTGATATTGGTAAAACCGTACGAATAACAACTAGAGAGCAGCTACTAATCATAGAACCGATTGCAGATGGAGATAACAGAGATTAAGCAGCAGTTATCAATAGTAGCAGTTTTAGAACACTACAATATCAAGATAGGTAAAAACAAGCAATGCTTGTGTCCGTTCCATGATGATAAAACACCCAGTTTAAAAATATATCCCGAAACGAATACCTATCATTGTTTTGGGTGTGGTGCTACTGGAGATGTGATCCAATTTATAGAAGATCATGAGAAGATTACCAAGCATAAAGCCATTATAAAAGCCAAGGGGTTGATAGACGTAATTGGACATACGGTTGCCCCCGTAAAGCCTTCCCAACCCAAAACTGCCAAAGTTTACGGGAAGGCTTTTAAAAAATTACAACAATCCCTACACCGTAGTAAAAGAGCTATAGCATACTTACAAGAACGAAATATCTACGATACTAAACTAGAAATCGGCTATAAGCCAAAAGGGACTACTGCAGAAATCAAAGGGATGAACAATTGCATTGTTTTTCCCTTAAAAGATGCAGAAAATAATATTGTAAGTCTCTATGGCAGAAGCCTAACCAAAGGACACTACTATTTAGAAAACCGACAAGGTTTATATCCACAATATCCTACTACAGCTACTAAAACCCTTATTTTAACTGAATCTGTGATTGATGCCACTACGTTACTCAAATACACCGATTATGAAGTACTAGCTTTATATGGAGTAAACGGACTTACTAGTGAGCACAGCGAGGCGCTGAGCCAATTACCTTCATTGAAGGAATTAATATTTTTCCTAGATGGTGATACAGCTGGTCGCAATGCAACAGATAAATATGCCAAACAATTACACGAAATAGTACCCAAAGTAACAATCAGTAAGGTAGACACTCCCGATGATGAAGATGTAAACAGCTTAACTATCAGTCACGAACCTGAAATCCTAAACCACCTAATCGAAAATAGAGAAGTCATTTTTTTAGTCGATAGTATCGACACACAAAAAGTGAATACTCTAAAACTAGACGTTACTAATCCCGATTACCTAACTCTAGTAAATGGAGTTCTAAAAATTACCGTACTGGGCGGTATCAATCTACTAGTAGCAGATAAGCTCAAAGTAACCCTACGCATAGAAAGAACCGATAAACAAAATCCACTCTATCACATACGACAAAGTAATCTAGACTTATATAACGATGAACAATTAGAAAAGTTCATTAGAAAAGTAGCCGAACGATTGGAATTAGGCACACGAGAAGTACAGCATACTTTATACACACTTATCAATGAACTAGAAAAGTACCGCTTACATCATATGCAAGTCAATGCCCCAGAAGTAGTGAGTACAAGGACGCTAAGCGCCATTAGAAAAGAGAAAGCCATCAACTTTTTAAAGTCTCAAAATCTATTACAAAGAACTAACGATCTGATTGGTAAAAGTGGCGTAATCGGAGAAGAAAATAACCGCTTGTTAATGTATTTAGTGTTTACCTCAAGATTACGAGAACAGCCCTTGCATATCATTAGTTTAGGTGCTAGTGGCACAGGAAAGACGTATCTACAAGAAAAGATCAGTCAATTAATCCCTGAGGAGCATAAACTAGAAATCACAGCCTTATCCGAGAATGCCCTGTACTATTTTGATAGAACCGAATTAAAGAACAAATTAGTCCTCATTGAAGACTTAGACGGCGCACAAGATGATAAAATACTGTATGCTATCCGAGAATTAATGAGTAAAAAAAGTATCAGTAAAACCATCCCAATCAAAGACGCTAAAGGCAATCTAAAAACCATTACCCTCAAAGTAGAAGGGCCAATAACCTTAGCAGGAACAACTACCAAAGAAAAGATATACGAGGACAATGCCAATCGTAGTTTACTGATTTACTTGGACAACAGCAAGGAACATAAAAAGGCGATTATGACCTACCAGCGGAGAGCCTCCGCAGGCGAAATAAATCATACCGAAGAAAAGAATACAGTAGAATTTTTAAAGGATGTACAATCTATGCTAGAAAAAGTCAAAGTTCGTAATCCCTATGCTACCAAACTCAATATCCCCGAAACCGTTTTTAAACCGCTTAGAACCAATACACATTACCTATCTTTTATAGAAACCGTAACCTTCTATAACCAATACCAGAGAGAACGGAAAAAAGATAGCCAGTCCGGCTCGGACTTTATAGAAACTACTTTAGAAGATATTGCAGCTGCTAATAGTTTACTTAAAGATGTATTGTTAGCAAAGAGTGATGAACTGACCAAAGGCTGTCGAGATTTTTTAGAACGTCTCAAGACACATTTACAACAACAAAATAAGCAAACCTTTTACAGTAGCGAAATCCGTAAATCCTTTAGAATGAGTCCCAACAATGTAAAATATTACCTAGCCAATCTTAGTAAATATCATTTAGTACGGGTTATCGGAGGACATCCTAGAAAGCAAGGCTATGAATACGAAATCATAGATACGGACGACTATAACCACCTAAAAGATAGTATCAATGCCTTAGATACTGTATTACAAACGTTAAAAATAGCTGGATAGTGGGTAACGGTAGATAATAGGTGGGTAACAGGGTCAGTTACCGAGTAAAATAACTATTAATCAATATATTAACCAACTAGATAAGTAAAACTCCAAAATGCACAAGACCCCTCTAGAAATAGAAAATAAATTAAAGAGCTTTAAATTATGGTTACTCAGATTAGGCTATGCAGAAAGTACTACTGAAAGCTATACGAAATTACTGAACAATTTTTTTACATATCTAAAAGGAGAAGCTCCAACCCAAGAGCATATCATAGATTTTAATGCCTACTTACACCAAACTAAGATCAGTAGAACCTATATCCAAGCTCATATTACTGCTATTAAAAGATACAGTACCTATTTAGAAAAAACACAAGGCGAAAAACTCATGATTGGTGAAATCATAATCGATAGAGCTTTACAGACAGAACGAACCATATTTACCTCTGCAGAAATACAACAGCTTTTTGAAGTTACAGACCATACTCCAAAAGGGGTGTTTGATAAAGCTTTACTCAGTATCTACTATGGCTGTGGATTACGTAGTAAAGAAGGGATATACCTAAAACCAAAAGACATCGATTATAGCAAAGGATTAGTGTATGTACAACCTTCTAAAAACTACAAAAGTCGATATGTTCCTATATCGCAGCGACTTGCTGTAGACTTACATGAATATGAACTATATGCCAGGGAAATCATTAATCCTGATAGTCCGTATCTCTTACCAGGAATTTTAGGAGACAAAACCAACGGAGCATATCTAAATAAGCGCTTGAAACTATTGTTAGAAAAAGCCGCTATACCAAAGAAAGCTACGCTTCATAGCCTGCGTCATAGCATTGCTACGCATTTATTACAGCAAGGTATGGAACTGGAGGCTATCAGTCAATTTTTAGGACATCGTAGCTTAGAGGCTACCGAAGTCTATGTAAGAATGAACCACGAACTTTTTATTTTAAATGAAGATGGAAAACTTTAGAAAGCAACTTATCAAAAAAGGCTATACCGATAAAACGATCAAGGATTTTTTAATGCGTATTAGGCTTTTTGATCGTTGGTTAACAAACAATAGTTTAACCTATAAAACCTTTACCTATCATAAATTACTGGAATATATAGGGGCGTTACAAGAGCAAGGGAAATCAAAAAACAGTATCAATAACACCCTTAGAACCTTAGAGTATTACTACAACTACCTAAAACTGCCCAATATTGCTTTAAACGTACGTCAACGAGGTGTACAAGTAGAACAACCCTTATTGCTTACAGAAGAGGAACTAAGTGCTATTTACACTAACTACCAAGAACCTTTAGAAAAGGGCTACTTCCGCTATACCAATAGATTACTATTAAGTTTAATGATTCACCAAGCTATCGATAAACCAGAACTCTATCGACTAGAATTAAAGGATATCAACTTAGAAAAAGGTACGATCTATATAGCTGCAGGGAGTAGAAGAAAGAATAGTAGAATCGTAAATTTACAAGCGCATCAGATCATTCCTTTGCATAAATACATTACCAAGCATAGAGCAATCAATCATTCTTTACAAACAGGAAATCCCAAAGAAAGTACGAAGTTGTTTAGTCCTAACTGTGATAAAGAACATCGATTAAACGACCAGTTAAAAATCTTGATTAAAACCATTAAAGACCAGAATCCACAGATCAATATCCTACGATTATCACAGCTTAAACAATCTAGAATAGGAATATGGATAGGACAATACGGACTCAGAAAAGCACAATATTTAAGTGGTTACAAAGCTATTAATGCGGTAGAACGCTATAAAGGAATGGATATGCAAGATTTAACCCTGCAAATAGAAAAGTTCCATCCGTTACAGTAAAGTCAAATCTTGAAGTCACAAGTTGTGATATCAAGTTTTATATAATAAATCTTTAAGGTCACAATGTTAGAAATTAAAATGTATTTTTACACCTTCAAAAAATAAAAAATGAGTCAGGAAAATATCATCCCCGAAGAAGTTATTGCCAATAAAATATATGAAATACGAGGAGAGAAAGTAATGCTATCTTCTGATTTAGCCGAACTTTATGGGGTAGAAACTAAAGTTTTAAACCAACAAGTTAAACGAAATATCAATCGTTTTCCTGAAAGATATATGTTTAAATTAACTAGCGAAGAATACAAATCTTTAAGGTCACATTTTGTGACCTTAAAGAGGGGGCAACACTCTAAATATCCTCCATATGCTTTTACAGAACACGGGATCTTAATGCTATCGAGCATACTTAGAAGTACACAGGCAGAAAAAATAAACATCGTCATTATAGATACTTTTGTTAAAATTAGAAAGTTACTGTCTTTAGACAAAGATGTATTATTAAAGTTGAACGAGATAGAAGATCGGATTGCCACTCAGGATCAACAAATCCTAACTATGTTTGATTATTTAAAAAAGTTCATCAAAGAAGAAAGCAAACCAAAAAATAAAATCGGCTTCAAGAAATAGCCAAGTGATACGCCTTCGGCGAGTGATTTATTAGCATAGGCTACTCCCTTTGGTCGAGTGCCTATTAGCTATCAAAGGAGTTCCTTCGTCACGCCGCAAGCTATTTTTTGTTATTCCACAAGTGCTGAAAATAGCACTTGTTCCATACCACTCCAACTTCCTCACCTTTGGTCGTCAGTTTACGTTACAAATAAATAGCCTTACTCTGTTCCTCTATCACCCGTAGCTACTCTTGTGCTTAACAACCATGAATGAACGCTTCGCTATGAGTTATTTAAGCACAACCGCTACTACATTGGCTCCGCCGCTTAGTCGCAGCCTACTGCGCTGTTTTTTTGAAGTAGTTATTTTTTGTTCAATTGAAAAAAAAACAGCTTGTGGCGTGTCCTTCCGCTATCGCTCCCAGTCCACGTCGGCTGCTCCTCTACGCTTCGGCTCCGCCTTTATGGGCGTGCAACGCAGCTTTACTCAATCGCCGTTGGGCTATGATTATTATTAAAGTTGAAGCTCAGTTGTTACTGTCTTTGCGCTCTTCAACTTCAATAATAATCATTACTTACTCTTGCTGAAAAGCTATTTTAAAAGGTAACGGAAGCTGTTGGCTATACGCGGATGAGTTCCGTTAGCTTTTAAAATACTAGCCTTAATGGCGATTGAATGACCCCACAACGCTTGGGAACAGCTCTACGACACGATTATATGAGCATAATATTGTAATATCTTCCTCAAAAATAGCTCGTTAGAAGTCAAATTTTAAATATTAGCAACAGTTGCGCGCCTATTTTACATAGTTGTATTATGGGGCGCGGATGTGGCGGTTGGCGTGTGGAAGTACCCATAATGCCCAATTATGTAAAGATAGGTTTGGCGATGCGGCTGGCTTTAGAAGCAGGATTTTTAATTATCTTTAGCATCGTGAAGCAGCTTTTTAACATACTCATTGTACTGGTACTAACGGTTTTTAGTACACAAAGTTTAGTTGCCAATGATGTTTTTGTTTTAACTGAAAAATCTTACGCAAGCGTAAAGGACATCAATAACGCGGGGGATGATTTGTTGACAGGGGTAAAAAATACTCTAAAATTATCTGATTCACAATGGGCTAAGTTTGAACTTAAATTTAAGAACAATACCGAATTCCTAGGTAAGATCAAGAATAATCCAAGTTATATTAAGGCTATCCAAAGAATTGAGGAAGGTGGAGTTGATTTAATTAGTCATCAAAATTACACAAGGTATATTGAGAAAATGGCTAGGTATCAAGACGAAATTGTAGCAGGAGGAGAAGGTGTTGTTAAATATTATCGTGTTCAAACTTCTCACCCATTGTCTAAATACTTAAGTGTTGATGGTAGTGAATTAAAGTTTCATAAAGAAACTGATTTAAATATTAGTATATCTAATAAGCTACACGCAGAGGAATATGCTGCTAAAAAATTTGCTAAAGAGCCTGATGGAGGTTTCGTAGAGATTATAGAGTTTGAGGTTCCAAAATCAATAGATTTAGAAATAAAAAAAGCTGCTATTCCTCAAGATAAATATAAAAACAGTTTACTTAACTCTGGTAAAACAGCTCCAAAAATAGTCGACCCTACAACAAAAGGGAATCCTTTTGAATTACCACTTAAATGGAGAAATAAAATTAAAGATAATTATATAAGCGGTTCAGCAAAAACAATCAGTAAACAATATAAAAAATGATGAAATTAAATTTATCTAATAATAATTTAAATGGTATTGTCGCCTTTGTGAAGTATAAAGATGAATCTTTTTATTGTATTGCTGAAGTTGAGTATTGGTTGATGGATTCTTGGTCTTCTTATCTTGAGGATGAAAAAGATTTCGATTTTTATTTTGATTTTATAAGACAGTTTAGAGTTAATTATAGAGAGTTATGTTTTTCTTTTCCTGATGTTTTAAAGCTAGGAGATGAGTTTGATATTGTTTATTCTAAACCTCTTTTGTATATAGATTTTGAGAAAAAGTTGTTTGTTTCGTATTATTATGAACAAGATTTGGAGGAGAAAGTTGTTGATGGATGGATGGGTAAATACTCTGAAGTTTATAATTTAATTCCTGAAGAATATAGATACTGGGAGCTTAAAGAGAATACATAATATTTTCTTTAAAGGTATTAGGCAAAGGATAAATATTTTCAAGAGGGAGTAATTGTTTTGCTTCCTCTATTTTGTTATTTAAAACTAGGGAATGAATATGCTTAGATTTGTCAGAAATATCTTCAATAGACACAATCCAATCATTTACATATTTTTCTACGGCTATGCCTGTAAGACCAACTTGTATAGAGCGGTAGTCTAGCTTATTTAAAAAAATATCTTTTTCAGGATCCCATTGTATACGTACAGGAGAGTTGTGTAAGGCTTCTTTCCATGTTTCTTGGGTAATATGAATATCTTTGATAAAATGAGATAAGCAAGCATTTTTTAACGCCCATTCCCAACCTTCACGTTTTACCTTAATGGCTAATATATGTTCTTGTCCTTCTTTTTGCGTCCATCCACAACGGTACATCATCCAAAGGAAACTGGGTTTAATCCAGGTCATTCTTTCCATTTTAAATGGAGGTACAAATTTTTGATTTTTTACAGCAGGAATTGCAATTGCAGATCGATAGGCTTGGTAAACAGTTATAGTATCTTGATCGTAAACAGCACGTATGATTCTTTCTTTCATTAAATTAAATATATTTTCAAATAAGTCATTGGAGCCTCCTGATTTTATACTCTTTTTCAACAGTTAAAAAATGCGCTAAAAAAACAGTGTATTACTTTTCGAATATAATAGATTATATTGATACAATCTAATTAACCTTGATGATAGGAGAAAAAAACGTGTTACTAAGATAAATTGGATGATGCTAACAAAGAGGCTGAAAAATATAAAAATGAGGTGGCAAATTTATTAAAGAAAGCTATTTATGAAATATATAGAGAGGGTCGAGAAGTTTTAGAAGCAAATGCAAATAAAGCTTCAGAAATAATAGATAATCAAAGACTTGTTGAAGAAGATGTTTTTTTGTTGTTGATAATGAATTTATCGAAGAGGTAAATACAACTGATGTTAGTCAGGTACAAATAGAACTGAATGAAACCGAGCTCGAATTAGGAATTTATTTGTTTGCCAAAGTTTTGAATGAGTCTGATGCCGAAAGCGATACCTTTAAAAATTTTTTAGAAAAAATAAAAGATCAGGAGGTTGATTTCTTAATAGAAATGAAAGAAATGATTGACTCAAATCGAGATGAGAAAGAAATAATTGATTTTCTGATCGAAAAATTAGTAACGATGTTTATCGAAATATTAATTGAAAATATTTAAGAAAAATGTATAGTATTAGAAATTGGTTCTCTTTAATTCTTTGCTTAGTAGGGATTTATATGTTTGTGTGTTTTGATGATTTTGCTTTAGATAAAGAATATGTAAATGATGCTATTGGTACCAAAAGCAGAGCAATACGGTCTTTACTTTATACCATAACTCAAAATAAATTTGGGTATTGGATAGTTAGGTTTATTCCTCTTTTGGTAGGGTTGGGTTTTGGTAAAAGTTTTGTCGATGAAATTAGAAATGAGAAAAAGTAGTGCTATGAATAAATTTATACTATCATTAGTAGTAGTATGCTTTTTTAAAGTAAGTTATGCTCTTGAAGAGAAGAATTCTGTGGGGTCAAGAAACAGAGCTATCTTGATTAAAAATACAATAGAACAGTTGGATTATTTGGTAAAGCATAATAGCAAAGAACATGCTAAGACGCTTAAAAAAAGTGACCAATGGTACATATACATTGCAGGAGGAACTTTAGACTCATTAAAATACTATATGGATAAAACCAATGGTAAAGAAACAAGAGTAGAGTTTCTTAATAATTTAAATAAAAGTCTTATAGAGCTTAATGCAGAAAGTTCTACGGCAGTATATGTAGCATTTACAGATTATGAACATAAGATTCTAACCCCAGTTTTTCCACCAGACAGAAATACATTAACAAAACGAGAAGCCTATGTTAATGAACTTATCAATAAAAAGAAGTTTGATGAACTTATTGAAAATGAACTGAATACATACCTTACATTTTCAGAAGCTTTTAGAGACTAAATCAAAGAAGTCTATAATGGTTCAAAAATAAGTACAGAAGTAGATAAACCTAATATATTAATGCCTTTTACAAATTATTCCATTAGAGATATAGTTCAGAAAAAAGGACCAGAGTTAACGTATCGAAAAAAAGAAAGGATTTGCATATACCCTTTATACTCCAAAACTAGAAGAAAGTTTGCATAGGGGCAAGTTTAAAACAATCTATAATAGCATAGACAAGATGGTTCCTGGTTTTGGGGTGTCTAAATCAGAACAAAAGATTGCCAAGGTTGTTCAATCTATTTATGTATACTTTCATGGAGATTTTGATTATAAAGAGTGTGAGGAGTTATTGGCAGAATATAGGAACGAACCTATAATGATAGCGTTCCCCGAATTTAGAGAACATGCAGAAAGAAACCCATGTATTCTTAAGAATATCATTCTTTGGGGAGAAGACATCGAAAAGTCAGAATGGATGATTATGACCGAAAAACTCATTGTAATACCGTTGTATGCGACTTTGGCAATCCCGGCAGGATTTGTTGCAGGGGCAGCAGCGCTAAGAGAGATAGGTAAAGAAAAAGCAAGAGCAAGAGATATCTCGATAGCAGTAGCTACCAATGTAGCCATACAGACATCGATGAATTATTATTTTGGAGGTAAAGAAATTACTTCGATAAAAGATAATCAACAAAGATGGAAAAAGGCATTACAAGCGGTAGATAAAATAGAGGTGTCAAAAGAGGTTCTTGATGCGGTGGTTAATTTAAATACAAGACAAAAAATACTCATAGCATGTTTAGAAAGTGGGGTTAAAATAGAAGGTGTTAATTGGGATAATATAGATATTTCTAATGCAAAAATGACAGTAGACTTTCAAGGGTGTGTGGTTAATGTTCTTAAATATGTATTTATAGATGGGCCAACAGATAAAGCATTGGGTTATATTTTTAAAAGATTGTCTACACTAATAAAAAATGATCCCAAAGAATTTGTACGAGCATGGAGAGAGTTATTAAATGATTTTGGTCCTACACTTAAGAAAGATTTTAAAGAAGGTATTAAAGAATACAAAGAAGATGTGTTTACCGCTTTAGGACTTTCTAAAACCATTGATAAAAATGTTGCAGCCTATATAAAATCAATGTTTAAAGTAGAAGAAGATCTAGGAGAAGCTATAGAAGACTATGTTAAGGATGCCGGAGGAGAAGTTACAGAGGGTATAACAAATACAATAAAAGATATTGCGATCGATACCGATACAAAAATTAAAAATTCTTCTACAGGAAATGTTAGCAAAAATGTTACTAGACAAGGTGCAAATATATCAATAGAGGTCACGCTTAAATCAGGAAAAAATATTACCATAAAAGCACCATTATTAGAAGAAATAAATGAAGGAGGTAAAAATGTATACCGTATTGTATTCGAGAATAATAAAAAATCCCTAAATGATATTTCTGGTTCTTTAACGGGTAATAGAAAAGAAGTAGTAGAGGCGATAAATAAAGGTAACATTAGTGCTATTGCAGCAAAAGGAGGAAATGCCAATAAGTATTTTGGTCTTGATAAAAACGAATCTATTGATATCGTTGATGTAGATGTAAGAACATTAGATGCCAATGGAAACGTATTGATTAAGAGTGTTATAGATGGAAGCGACAATATAGTTGGTAGCATGGCAAAAAGATTAAAAGAGTTTTCTGATCTTCAGGAAAAAGTGCTTAAATTGCCTAATCAAGGGAAAGATTTTCTTGATGATTTTGCCAACGCATCAAATGAGGTTATAGATGAGATAGGGGCTAACCCCGATTTGGTCGATGTTTGGTCCAAAATGAAGAATGAAGGAATCGCTTTTAATTTAAGAACAAACCCAAAAGTGCTTAAGAAAACCAAGAAATTTGATTGTAAGTGATGATAAGAATTTTAAAAAAATATATAATCTTTCTATTGCTGTTATGCAATACACTATGCACATTTTCTCAAGATTGCTGGGATAGGTTTAAGAAAGATACAGATGCTAGTGAAGAATTAACTGCTGCAATTGATGATAACCCAGATTTAATTGATGCGTGGAAGAAACTGGACGACTTAGGTGAAACAACCCTAAAGATAGATGTTGACTGGTTAAAAAGAGTAGATGACTGGGATGGTGCAGGTGTACAATTATCCAAGAATGGTAATAATTTGAAACTTTCTGATGCTTCAGGAAATACCTTGGGGGAATTTAAAAACGATAATTTACTGCCTGAAAAGTATGACTTCTCTGTCAATGCAAGTTCGACACCTGTAGGGGATGTTAGTAACGGGTATCAAGTCTTTAAAGATGGTAGTGGAAATCTTTCAGTTAGACGTGTTCCTGATAAATCGCCTTATAATACCTCTGAACTTACTGAATTAACGCAACATCCAAATGCACATGTTCTTGAAAGACATGGGCATGATGTTACTGATGATGCATTACTAAAAAGAGCTAACACTGGTAAAGCTCCAGATGGATCGACATTGGGTAACCCCAATAACCCTATAAAACCTTTTAGTTCAAAATTTGAAAAGCTCCGAAAAGTTAAAGTTGGCTCTTAAGAAAATAGGACCTGATACTCCAGCTTTTGCAAATAAAATACAAGACCCTAATTTTCCTGATAGGTATAAAGTAATATATGAATCAACTGATGGAGTTATTTTTGGTAAAGGAGTGCCAAGAAATGGCTCAACTTTTCAACAATTAACTAAAATAGAAGCCAGATATCAAGAAGTAAGTTCAGGTAATTTTCAACTAGTAACAATGTTTCCTACAAGATAATGAACAATAGATTTAGCTTAAAAGCAGTACTATCTTCATTTAGTGAAGATTCTGGATTAGATAATACACAAGTTTTTGGAATGCTTAAAATAAGTATAGAAAAAGGTACAATTAGTCTAGATGAATTGAAAAAAGAATTAGATAACAGCATTGTAAATGAGTGTGATTGGGTTAAGTTAGCAAGTGAAACAAACTTACTAGAAGACCCAACATTATACAGTAACCAAGAATTAATCAACTATGTTAAAATGTGGTTATGGGATTATCTCTATCCTGAAAAGGCATTGACCGAGAATCAAATAGAAGAATTAGAACAAGATGTTGTTGCAATATTAAAAGGGTGTTCAGAAAATAGGGATTGGATGTTTTCCTATGATTTATATGATGTATTAAAAGAAGATAAAAAGTATAAAGATTTAGAATATTATAATCTTTGGAAACTAGATTTTTATGACTCAAATATTGAGAGAAAACCTATTGAAGAAGAGTATCAAGAGATAGGTTATTTAAGGTATAAAAAATAAAGAGCATTAGCTTATAATGAAGTTTCTAAAGTATATATTATTATCAATTTTTCTTGTTATAGAATTGTTTTCAAGAACCTTGAAAGCAAATGTGATTGAGAAGTCTACTTTTCATTATTTTACTAATAGGGAGTTCGCTAACACTGATATTGAGCCTCAAATTTTTGATGCTATTCCTGTTACAGGAAGCAATGGTACAACATGGCTTAGAAATACTGATTCAGAATTTAAAATGCTTAATAAATTGGCTGATGATCTAGGTGGTGTAAAAGGACAAGTAAATGATAAAATAACGGGAACACTAAAAATTGTTTCAGAAAATCCATATTGTGCTTCATGTCAAGGTATTATTCAACAGTTTAGTGACATGTTCCCAAATATTGAAATAAAATTAATAGATGGAGTTAGATAAGCCTTTAGAGTTTGAAATTATTACAGGAGATGATATACTCATCAAAAAAAGTGTCGAGAACTACAATAAGACATATAAAACAGATTTTGAAATTGTAAAATTTATTTACGATGAAGTAGTATTTGCAAGAATTAAAGTAACTAAATATAAAATATCAGACATTTTTGCTCTTGGTTATCAGTTTGGTTCTACTGCACAACATTTTAGACAACAAGGTGAATTAGAATGGTAGTTTTATGATTCCTCACCCCAAATCTTAGCGACCCCTTCTGATAAGTTGGTGTTGTTGTAGGTTACTTCTGCGATATATCGCGCGTATTGGTCACGGTTTTGTTTTTTTGTGGTAATGGTTACGATAATACTAAATCCGGCTCCGCAAAGTCTCCTGACTTAGCGGAAAGTCTTGTATAGCTAGGCATGTATATCAAAACAAGAGTAGTTTTTATAAAGTCTATAATAAGTTAGCATAGCATATAGGAAATGATTAAATCAAAAAGTTGATCAATTTTTTGTATTTTCGTCGTTTTTAAAAATCAAATTTACACTAACTTAAAGAACAGTAAACACTATGAAAAATGTATGCTTATGCCTAATTGCAGTTGTTACCATATTATTTGCATCATGTAATAAGGATGATGATGGGGGAGGAGATCAGATATTAGGAACCTGGAAACTAATAACAACTTCTGAGAAGATAGATAACAGTACCAAGGTAGTAGCTGTTTCTGATTGTGAGAAAAAATCTACAGTCGATTATAAAGAAGATGGTACATATAAAAGCTTATATTATGATACAAATGCAGAAGACGAATGTGTTCTTGCAGATGATACCACAGGAACCTGGAAAAACCTTGGGGATGGTAAATATGAGTTTAAATTTGCTGATATCACAAATACAGTAACTATCGAGTTTACAGGAACTGCATTTGCCATTGTAGAGACTCGTGAAGAAGATGGGAAAACGATCATCTCTAAAACAACATATTCTAAAAATTAAGGTTAGTTTTTAGGCTTTTCTTTTCTAAAAAGAATACTTGTAGTTTATAAAACCTCTAAAAGAGCAGTACGCTTTCTAGAGGTTTTTTGATATTAAAATTTAACTAAATAGTAATAATTAGTCGTAAAACGTATTAAATCTATATTACTTGTCTTGCTGGAGTAATTTGATATAGTATCAGTAAAATAGACAGTAATAAACTACAGTAACCGCAAAATTATAGTTATCTAGAATACGTTGTTTTTCTTTGGTAATTATCTTAAAATTTTGTTATTTCGCCAATTCAATTTCTTTATTATGAAGGAGTTGAGGGATACGCACCAAATCATTTTTTGAAGGGAATCTATTTAACGTAAAGCATTTGAGAAAACTACTACTAGTATTCTTAGTATTACCGCTATGGTCTATCGGTCAAACGTTGGACTATGAGACCATTACAAAAAGTAAGCCTATAAAGGTTAGCGGTCAGGTATCTGCTAGTGGAGTCTATTTTGATTCTAATCAAAACAAGAATAGAGAACCATTTACCTATTTTTTGCAAGGTGCTTTAAATGTTAATATTTATAGTTTTTCTGTTCCTATATCCTATAGTTTTTCTAATCAAGGAGAAGACTTAGGTTATCAATTACCTTTTGATTTTAATCGTATAAGTTTGCATCCAAAATATAAATGGATCACTGGGCATATCGGGAATGTAACTATGACTTTTTCTCCATATACTTTAAGTGGGCATCAATTTACTGGTGGTGGAGTTGATTTGACGCCTCCGGGAGCGATCAAGGTGAGTGCTATGGCGGGGCGATTACTTAAAGCTACAGAAGATGATGAAGATCCCAGAACAGTACCTGCATATAACCGTATGGGGTATGGGCTAAAAACCAGTTATGAAAAAGAGCGATATAAAATTGGTATTATAGGGTTTTATGCAAAGGATAATCAAAATTCGATAGATACAATTCCTGAAGCTAAAAATGTATTACCACAAGAAAATTTAGTGCTTAGTCTAGAAGGAGAAGTTAAATTAGGGAAAAGTTTTAGTTTTGCTGCAGAGTATGCGACTACTGCAATAACAAAAGATACTAGAGCAGAAGAATCTGATAATTCTGACCTTTCACCAATCGCTACCATTTTTAATAATCGAATTTCTACAGAATATTATAAAGCAATAAAAGGTCGCTTGGGATATGCAATAGGAAGAATAAATCTGGGAGTAGGGTATGAGCGAATTGATCCCGGTTACGAAACTTTGGGAGCGTATTTTTTTAATAACGATTTTGAGAATATTACGTTAGACGCTTCAAATACCTTTTTTAATGACAAATTATCTTTGGCACTAAATATAGGGTATCAAAGAGATGATTTGGATAACCTAAAAGCCAATAATACAAATCGAACGGTAGGAGCTTTAAATGCTACTTTGGCAGTAAACGAACGACTTAATATAGTCGGTTCTTATTCTAATTTTTCAACATTTACCAATGTCAAGCCCAATCAATTTGATGATATTAACGACGCAAATCTATTAGATGAACAGATTGAAGAATTAGATTTTAGACAGTTATCACAAACCGCAACATTAGCTGTTAATTATATATTGTCTAATGCAAAATCTTCTAATCAGAATCTTAGCCTTAATTATTCTTTAAATGATGTGACCAATGAAGAAGGGGGTATAGTACGGTTAGGAGATGCTTCTACATTTCATAATATAAACCTTGGGCATACTCTTAGTTTTTCTGAGACTAGTTTAACTATTACAACGGCACTTAATGGCACCTATAATACAATTGGTAGAGAAGAAGCAACTACTTGGGGACCTACTTTAAGTATAGGAAAAAGATTTTTAAAAAAAACGTTAAATACTAGATTATCGGCAGGTTATAATAGTTCTAATAGTGCTGTATCTACAACGAATGTGAGTAATTTTAGAGGAACGGTCACTTATACCTTGAAAGAACGACATAACTTTAATCTAAATGCGATACAGTTATTTAGAAATGGAGGAAATAATGATGGCTTAAGTGAATTTACAGCAACATTTGGATATAACTATGCTTTTGGTCTCAAGAAACCCAAACTTAAAATCAAAAAGAAACCAAAAATTGATAATGATTCGATTAAGATTCAATATCGAAAATATCGTTTTGAAGGTTTACCAAAGGATATTACACCTCAATTGTTAGAATTACCAGAAAAAGAAGGGTTTGCCCATATTATTAAGGATAAAAAAGGCAAATTAGGAGAATTAGAAGAACAACTTAAAGAAACTGAAGAAAAGGATAAAAAAGTATATAAAGAAATCGCTATTGCCTATCTTAAAGAAATGGATAGTTACCTGGATTTTGCTGAATTTTATAATCAAAAAATCTATGAGGCGTATTTAAAATTAGTGCAAGAGGCTAATGATATTGATAGGCAAATTAGAGATGAGTTTACAGTATTGAGTGCAAGAATTAATAGTGCCGAAGAAAAAGATCCAGAGGATCTTGAACGACAAAAAGTACTAGAAAAGAGATATGAAGCGCACACCATACTTCTTAAATCATTACTAAAATGGAATCTTAAACCAGATGATATAGAAAACGCAAAGGGAGATATAAAAACACTTAAAAAGCTTAATGCAGCAAAGGTATTCTCTATGTACCAAAATGATAAACCAGAAGAAAAGATAATTAAGTTTATAGAAGTAAGACTAGCAGATATGTTTCATAAACTGTTGAAAGAATAAGATGTTGTGTGTTTATTGCAATATTGATAACTGCACTTTTTTTATACAAAAAATCTATACTTTATCTATTACTTTCATGATGCCATAATTGTATATTTGCCACCATGAGCACAAATCAAAATAATAAAGTAGTATTAATAACAGGGGGATCTTCTGGAATAGGAAAATCGATTGGCATCTACTTGGCGCAAAGAGGCTATGTTGTATATGGTACCAGTAGAAATCCGTCCAGATTTACCGATTTTAATGAGTTTGCATTATTACAGTTGGATGTTAGTGATACACAAAGTATTTCGACTGCTGTAGAAACGATTTTGCAAGAGCATGGTCGATTAGATGTATTGGTAAATAATGCTGGAGCCGGTATAACGGGACCAATAGAGGAGATTCCTGAGAAAGAAATTATTAAAAATTTTACCACTAACTATTTCGGTCCTGTTAATGTAACCAAAGCGGTATTGCCTGCAATGCGCAAGCAAGGTAGTGGATTAATTATAAATATAACTTCTATAGCTGCTTATATGGGATTACCCTACAGAGGAGTTTATAGTGCATCCAAGGCGGCGCTCGAAATGACCACAGAGGCTTGGAGAATGGAACTAAAAAGTTTCAATATCCATATGACCAATGTAGCCCCTGGGGATTTTGCAACCAATATTGCTGCTGGTCGTTATCATGCCCCCGTTATCGAAGATTCACCTTATAAGAAACCGTATGGAGATACTCTAAATTTAATGGATAGTCATGTAGATTCTGGTAGTGATCCTTTGGATATGGCAAAAGCAGTTTATGAAATTATAAATAGCAAACATCCAAAAGTACATTATAAAGTAGGAGCTTTTATGCAAAAGTTTTCGATAGTCTTGAAACGAATTTTACCGGATAAAGCATATGAAAGATTATTAATGAATCATTATAAGTTATAACCGCTTTCATAGACGAAAATTAAAAATAAAACTTAAAGAGTTACTTTTGTAAATTATAAAATTTAAGGTTAAAAAGCGAATATAATATAAGACAAGGATGATTATTTTTTATATTCGCGTGCTAAACGAAAAGTACAAAATTTAAACACAACAATTTTAAACGTAGAAATATGAAATTTTTTATTGATACTGCAAATCTTGATCAGATCAAAGAAGCGCAAGATTTAGGAGTTCTGGATGGAGTAACCACAAATCCATCTTTGATGGCTAAAGAAGGTATCACGGGAAAAGAAAATATAATCAATCACTATAAAAAAATATGTGAAATTGTTACAGGAGATGTAAGTGCAGAAGTAATTTCTACAGATTTTGAAGGTATTATCAAGGAAGGTGAAGAGTTGGCAAAATTACACGAGCAAATTATTGTAAAAGTACCAATGATTAAGGATGGTATTAAGGCAATAAAATATTTTAGTGATAAAGGAATTAAAACCAATTGTACCTTGGTGTTTTCTGCAGGTCAGGCTTTGTTAGCAGCCAAAGCAGGAGCTACCTATGTTTCTCCTTTTATCGGAAGACTTGATGATATTTCTACCGATGGTCTTAATCTTATTGCAGAAATTAGAATGATTTATGATAACTATGGATTTAATACAGAAATCCTTGCAGCTTCTGTAAGACATACAATGCATGTAATAGATTGTGCTAAAATTGGAGCAGATGTAATGACAGGGCCTCTTTCTTCTATTGAAGGGTTATTAAAACACCCACTTACTGATATAGGTTTGGCAAAGTTTCTTGAAGATTATAAAAAAGGAAACTAAAAAACTAAAAGTTATTTTTTAAATATATAAATTTCCCTCTAGTGAATCCTAGGGGGATTTTTTTGGTAAATATATTATTGATCTTAGTTTTCAAGACTAGCCAATTGGCTGTATTGCATCAATTGTCTTTCAAAAATACTAGCAAATAAATCTGCATTGGGATTTATAATCTTACCTTGGTTATCAACCAAAATAACTTTGTTTCTGTAATGAATAACCAATTCTTCAGAAGAGCATTTTGGATATTTGAAACCATACTCATAGTTAGTTTTATAGTGATGCCTCTGTATTGTTTTTAACCAATTTTTGGTTTGGTCACCATCTGTATTTACGGCTATAAAATCTATATCAGGATATAAAGTGTTAAGATAAGCCGCTTTCTTATGTGCTCTCACATAATGATCTTTACTTTCCATAGACCAGAAATAGAGTGCAGTAATAGGTTTATTAAAAAGAGAGGATAATTTTACAATTTCACCTTTTGATGTGATCAAATCTTGATCGGGAATTAATTTGTTTGGGCGTAGGTTTGAAATAGACTTAGATAATTTTTTTAACTCTCGTTGTGACTTTTTATTAGAACTTACCGCTAAATATTGATTTAATACTAGATTAGACTCTTTATTGTTTTTACTATCGAGTAGAAAACGAATTGTAGTTCCTCTTAAAAGACTGTTTTTGATAAAAGAATGATCAATAAGGCTATCAATCATTTTTAGTCTATAGATTGTATTTCCAAAAGGATCATGATATTGAGGTAGTTTTTTGCCATAGTTGGCAATAGTTGCATTTGCAAAATAATAATTTAAAAATCTATGATACGAATATAGTCTCTCCAGATCATTGTCATTAAAGTTTATTCTATTACGGTAACTAAAAAAGGATGGAGGTAATTTTTCAATAAGATCCATTCCTCCTAATTTGTACCTACTATTATAAAATATCTCATGTCTGCCATAATAATCTAAAACTATAGTAGAATGGGTGATTTTTTTTGCAAGATCGCTCAATTCATTTTTTTGAACCAACTTATCAAAAGCAACCAATTTATTATTTAATAAAGAATCTTGGTTCTTTTTAAAATAAGAAGAAGGTGACATAAAATTAGCTCTTGTTAATTTTTTACGCTCAATCTCATTTTGCAAATACATATCAATAAGAAAGTTATTTTTTCTTGAACCTTGTCCTGTAAACACCAGAGATTCATCAAATTCTATAGTATTTAAGCGTATTAGTATGCTATCTCCCTTTTCTAGTAAAACAACTTGATTCTCTGGATTATGCTTAAAAGTATAAACACCTTCTTCCAAATTTTCTATTTTGTACAAAAACCTGTTATTTTTGTCTAGTCTTATCGTATCGTTATAGTTGTTACCTTTAAACATAACGATATAATTGGTATTTGGATTTACTATTTCCCCACCAAAATAGGCATAGTTTTTTTCTTCTTCTATAGAGGTATTACAGCCACATAAAAAACAGGAAATCAAAATTATATCTATAAGATAAACGTTTACAATTCGTTGCATGGTGTTTTGGGGTATAAATTTGCTGTAAGTTCAAAAATAAAAGGAAACTCTTTTTGAGTTTGTTAATTATAAGTTAATTCTGCTTAAAAAGGTTGTATATCAATACAATTATTGGTTTTTATTATTATAATATCATGTGAATTTTTATATAAGTACATGTTTTGTAATAATAAATAGAGATGTAAATATGCTTTTTATGAGTAGAATAAAGCATATTTTTTTGATGAATTAGTTTGTTTATCAAATAACAAGAGGATTCTGTTTAATACGATTAAATTAGTCATAGATTCTTTTCAAGTTCTAAAAGCATTTTTCTACTTTTGCGGCAAAATTAACTTTACAATTTTTTACATTATGTTGTCAGTCTCAAATCTTTCGGTTCAATTTGGTAAACGCGTACTTTTTGATGAAGTAAATACAGCTTTTACACAAGGTAATTGCTATGGTATTATCGGAGCAAATGGGGCTGGAAAATCTACATTTTTAAAAATTCTTTCAAAATCTATAGAACCTACATCCGGACATGTACATTTAGAACCGGGAAAACGAATGTCTGTTTTAGAACAGAATCATTATGCATATGATGAGTTTTCGGTTTTAGAAACTGTTATAATGGGTAATAAACCACTCTATAAGATAAAAAAAGAGATAGACGCTTTATATGCAGATTATACAGATGAAAATGCAGAAAAGATAGGAGAGCTTCAAGTAAAATTTGAAGAAATGAATGGTTGGAATGCAGATAGTGATGCTGCGGCTATGCTATCTAATCTGGGTATTAAAGAAGATTTACATTATACTCTGATGTCTGATCTTGATACCAAGCAAAGAGTTAGGGTTTTGCTAGCACAATGTTTATTTGGGCGCCCAGATGTTTTAGTAATGGATGAGCCTACCAATGATCTGGATTATGAAACTATTTCTTGGTTAGAAAACTTTTTGGCAAACTTTGATAATACAGTAATTGTAGTATCTCACGATAGACACTTTTTAGATGCTGTATGCACACATATTTCAGATATCGATTTTGGTAAAATAAATAACTATAGCGGTAATTATACGTTTTGGTATGAATCTTCTCAGTTAGCAGCTAGACAAAGAGCTCAACAAAATAAGAAAGCAGAAGAAAAGAAAAAAGAACTACAGGAATTTATAGCGAGATTTAGTGCCAATGTAGCAAAGTCAAAACAAGCTACCTCTCGAAAGAAAATGATCGATAAGCTAAATATTGAAGATATAAAACCTTCTAGTCGTCGTTATCCTGCAATTATTTTTGAACGTGATAGAGAAGCTGGTGATCAAATATTAAATATAGAAGGGTTAACGGCTAGTCAGGATGGTGATGTGCTTTTTAAAGGAGTAGATGTTAATCTTGCTAAAGGAGATAAAGTAGTTGTATTTTCTAAAGACTCTAGAGCTACGACCGCTTTTTATGAAATTCTAAATGGTAAGAAAAAGGCTGATCATGGAGATTTTGCATGGGGAATTACTACTACTCAATCATATTTGCCAGCAGATAATAGCGAATACTTCGAAAATGATCTTACATTGGTAGATTGGTTGCGTCAATGGGCAACAACAGAAGAAGAAAGAGAAGAAGTATTTATTCGTGGTTTTTTAGGTAAAATGATTTTTAGTGGAGAAGAAGCTTTAAAAAAATCAAATGTACTATCGGGAGGAGAGAAAGTAAGATGTATGCTGTCAAAAATGATGATGACAAGAGCAAATGTAGTTATGCTAGACGAACCTACAAATCACCTTGACTTAGAATCGATTACAGCTTTTAATAATTCTCTTAAAAAGTTTAAAGGAACAGTTTTATTTACTACTCATGATCACGAATTTGCGCAAACAGTAGGAAATAGAGTTATAGAGTTAACCCCAAATGGAGTTATTGATCGTTATGCTACTTTTGATGAGTATATGAGAGATTCAAAAATAAAAGAATTAAGAAATAAAATGTATACAGTAACTGTATAGTATAGAGTTTAATTTGTTTTATGAAGCAAATTTTGAATAAGAATAATGATAAAAAAAGCCGTTAAGTTCATTTAACGGCTTTTTTATGCTTTCTTCTATTTTATTACCAAATGTATTAGGTTTTAATTAACATCATAATCTACATTTTCTTCAAAAAAAAAGTTAAATTAGGACTATATCTGATTCACTAATGTTTCTTAATATTTTAAGTGTAATTAGCCTTTGAAAAATAATATATAGGTAATTCACAAACCTGATTGTTTTCTTTTAATAAAGGCATCATTATTAGTATAGTTTTAAAAGCTATATGTTATTTGCCCCCCGCTCTCGTTGATTCTTAAAACCAAGGAGTAATGATTCATAAAAAAAGATTAACCGGCTTTTTACTTGCCTTTACCATGTTTTCTTTTAGTCAATGTAAAACGATTAAAAAGAATGATGCTAACTCAGAGATCATGAAACCTATTACCCCCATATTTGATTCCTATAAAAAAGAAATTTCTATGATGAATAGTGATAAAACCTTGGAGTTGATTGTAAGCAGGACTATAAAACAAGGGGACCCAGCCACTCATTTTTTTTATAAAGTACGTAATACCACTACCAAAGAAATTATTAAAGATGGACATTATAGAGGTAGTAAAATAGAATGGAACGATGTTACCTCACTAAAATTAACTCCCTATATAGGTACATTATATGTCCCAGATCCTAAAAAAAATGACAATTCTTCACTTACTAAAGATAAAACTCAAACGCAAATAACAATTATTAACCTAAATAATTAATGTATTATGATAACACACAAATCTTACTTTAGAAAATTATCTATTTTACTTCTACTACTGATAATTTACTCATCGTGTAACACAAATTCGGTTTCAACTCCAACAGATAGCTCCATTATAAATCCAGAAGTTGAGACAACAAAAAAATACAGGAAAAACCCCAACCAGAAAAGAAAAGGAATCGAAGAGATGGCTGCGTATAGGAAGAATATTTTGAAACCTATAGATGCAAATAATCCAACTTATAAAAGAGGCTTTTTGATGGTAGAACATGAAAAAGCGTTAAAAAGAAGTTCCAATTCTAAACAAAAAGGAGCTAGTATTATTAGATGGAAAGAACGAGGACCTGTTAATGTACCAGGAAGAGTACGTGGTATTACTGTAGCTCCTGATAATCCTGATAAATGGTATGCCGGTTCTGTAGGAGGAGGGTTATGGAGAACCATTGATGCTGGTAAAACTTGGGAAAATCTAACAGATTATAAAGTGCCAAACCTTGCAACATCTACTATTGCAATAAGTCAGACGAATTCTAGGAAACTGTATATAGGTACAGGAGAACCTTTTCGTAATCTGGACGCCATAGGTGGTATTGGACTTTTAAAAACTACGAATGAAGGACGTAGCTGGGATTATCTTAGTAACACAAAGAATTTTGGTGGAATAGGAAGGCTGGCACTAAACCCTGAAGATGATAATAATTTAATTGTAGCAAGTAGTACCGGTATTTATGTTACCAATGATGGCGGAGAAACCTGGCAACATACGTATGATAAAGGTAATGTACAAGATATAAATCATGATCCTACTAATTTTAATGTTTTATATGCCGGAGTGTCCGAAATAGGAGTAGTTAAAAGTATTGACGGAGGAGTAACTTGGGACTTGGTACTAGATAAAAATGATTATAACGCTAATAATTATCGTTTTGAATTAGATGTATCACCTGTAAATCCCAATAAGGTACTTATTTCTGCTTTTTCTTTTAGTGGGGCAACCACTGCTGTCAATACAGATTTTTATGTTTCTGGTGATGCAGGAGCATCCTTTACCCTTTTAGAATTTGAAGGAACTCCGGCTCAGGGAAATTTAATTACAGGGCAAGGTTGGTATGATAATGTAATTATGGCACATCCTTTTAACGAAAATGTATTTTATACAGGAGGAGTAATTGTAAATCGAGTCGAAATAAAAAAAGCAGGAAAAAAGATAAAGGGTAAAAAATTATTCTATGAGGCACAACCTATTGCAGCAGGATATAACAATGAATTAAATGATTATGTGCATGTAGATCAACACGGTCTAGCATATATAACTAGGTTTCCAGAAAAGAAATTTAAACTTCTTTTGGCCAACGACGGAGGGATTTATCATACAGATTATCTATTAGATCCAGGAACAACCCTTAATGATTGGTCTACGGCTGCTGTGGGATTAAATTGCACGCAGTTTTATGGAGCAGATAAACGTAATGGGGTTAGCGATTATATAGCAGGAGCGCAAGATAATGGTACCTGGATTTCTTTAACAGGTAATCAAGCCAATGATGAAACACAATATCAATTTATTATAGGTGGTGATGGTTTCGAAGTAATTTGGAATTATGATGACGCCAATAAAATTATTGGAGGATCTCAGTACAATAGATTTTTACGATATGTTAATGGGCAGGGCTTTTTTGCCAGCCATGGAGAATCTGGAGTAGGAGGATCACCATTTTATTCTAAAATAGCAAATGCAAATAATAACCCTAATACACTTTTTAGCCCAGGTGTAAGTGGAATATGGAGATCGGGAAATTTTGCAGAGTCCTGGGAGTTAACACCGATACCTGATAATTATGCAGTTATAAGATCTAATGGAGGAGTATCCAGTTCGTTGGATGTAGAAGTTTCTGTTGCAAATCCTGATGTCGTATGGGCCGGAAATGCGATAAGAGAATCGGGTGAGTTTGTAATGCACGTTTCAGAAGATAACGGAATTTCTTTTAAGCCAACTTCAGTATTTATAGATCCAAGAGATGGTGTTACACATGATAACACTATTTCGGGGATTGGTGTATCGCCAACCAGTAAAGATAGAGCGTATGTCTTGTTTTCTCAGCAAGGAGCCGCCAAAGTTCTTAAAACAGAGGATTTGGGACAAACCTGGGAGGACATTTCTGGCTTCTCTTTAGGAGAGGATAGAGGTTTTCCTGATGTTGCAATTCATAGTTTAGTAGAAATGCCTTTTGATAAAGATAGGATATGGGTAGGTACCGATATAGGAGTATTTCAAACGCTGGATGGAGGTAAGCACTGGGCCTTATTAGCAGGGTTACCGGCGTTCTCTGTATGGCAAATGAAAATAGTGAATGATGAGGTAGTATTAGCAACTCATGGTCGAGGAGTTTGGAGTGCCACTTTAGAAGAATTAGAAGGATATGAACCACCATCATATTATGCACCGCCAACTATTGTAAGCATTGATCAGGAATCGATATCAAATACGAATGCAGTGATTACTTATACTCAGAAAAATGAAGATATTGTTGCAATAAAAATCTTTTTGGATGGAGAAGAGATAGACGAAATAACCGATAATATAGCAGCCGGAGCAGAATTCACTTATTTGTTAGAAGGAGTAGAAGAGGGCAATCATAGTATCGGGTTGCAAGCTATAGGAAACGAAAGCACTTCAATACAGTCAATTCTTAAATTTGATATCGTAGATTATGAAGATCCGTCTTCTTTGGTAACCATACAAACTTTTGAACCGTCAGATGTGTATACGTATAGCGGAGAATTTGTAATAGACAATGTTAACGAAACGGTGAGTCAACCTGTACTAAATAATAGGGACCACCCGTACGAAAACGGAACGCAATACCAAACCGTTTTAAAACATCCGATTATTGTTAGTCAGGAATATAAAGATTTTAAATACGAAGATGTAGCAATAGTAGAATTTAATCCAACTCCTAATCAATTTTATGATGTAGTTGTTATAGATGCATCTACAGATTTAAAAGAATGGAAACAATTAGATATTTATGATGCAGAAAGATTTCCTGAGTGGACCGCAGTATATAACCTAGGGGACGCTGCAGCAATAAATGATAATTTGTTTAAAGAACAATCAATAGATCTACTTAACTTTTTTGAAGAAGGAGATAAAATAGTGATCCGATTTAGGTTAATATCTGATCCTTTTGTTACATCATTTGGTTGGGCAATACGTTCTATAAACTCATCTAGTGCTACAGAAGACATTACAGAAGAAGATGAACAAGAAGAGGTAATTGAAGAAATTGCCGAAGAAGTAGTTGAAGTTGTTAAACCAGAAGAAGTTATAAAAGGGCCAGTATTATACCCAACACTTTCTAATGGCGAGATACATGTATCGTCCCATCAACCAGTAACAAACAGTAAAATAGAAATATTTGGGTTGAATGGACGTATGGTATATCAACAAGGTTTAGGAACCTTAAACAATGCGCAACAAACACTCGTGCTAAACAATCTTAAATCTGGAATGTATCTGGTTAAAATTACAGGAGATAAAGGATTTTATAAAACATCGCGGATAATGATTAAATAACCAATCAAAATCACTTGGTTCTTTTTAGCCCCTAGACCTCAAAATATATTAGTATGCTTTTTAGGTTTAGGGGTATATTTTATGGATTACTAGAATGTAGTATTGGCAATAGATTTTTTATAAGACTTTCGATAAGAATTTTCCCATAGTTGAAATATAAAACTAACAGAATGTTGTAAATGATTGGCATTTCCAGGTGTATTGTTATCAATAGAAAACTTACCCAAAGTTTGTAAATTAAGACTTGTTTTATAACTCGTTTTGAAATTGATACCAATGCCAATATTGAAGCTATTATTAATTCCTCCATTAAAAAAGTTTCCTCCCCAACCACCGATAATATACATTATGTTTTTAGCATGCCTAGGATCTTTCCAATAATTAGAAACATAATTTTTTAGCATAATATCAATTGCGTAATAATTACGGTTTTGGGTATTTAATTCGCTATTTATTTTTTTCTTTTTCAAAAATTCATTTAATGTAAAAGAAGCTTCGATTCCATAGTCATATTTGAATCTTTTTTCCATTGTTATTTTAAGTAAGCGAGAAATATTCCAGTTTTCTTCTATGTTAATTAATTCTTTAAATTGGCTACCAGAATTATCAACGATGTTTATGCCAGTACCAAGAATCCAGGAATCATTTTCTTGAGCACAGATAAATGACATTTTAAAAATTAGTAAAATAAATAGTAAATATCGCTTCAAACCTATTCAGTTTTAAATTCAATTTGATTAAATTTTTAATGAGGCTTTAAGGGTTTATAACTCTTACTAATGCAACTAAATAATTCACATTAATATAGTGTTAAAAAGGTATTTGCCAAATCAACTTTAACGTATTTATTAAATTTTGTGACCTAAGGTTTTTTACTAGAATGATGGAAATGATACTTCTTATCTGTCAAAAATGTAATAAATAAATCTATTTGACAGATGTGGATAGTGTTAATAATAAAAATCAAAACAATAACTTTTATATCAGTTGATTTTTATATAAGTATTGAGAAAGGGGTAGTATAAATATAATGCAAATTTGATTAAGTTTGATATTTTTTGCAGAATAGTATTCAGATCTACTAAATAAGTTTTTGGTCAGAATACAATTGTTCGAGATTTGAATACAATAGGATACCAATTTTTTGTTTCGTCATGTTTATAACAAAGTACCATTAAATACTCTGAGGCATAATGTCTTTGTAATATCTTTAAAATGTTTTCGTTTTTTTAGAAGTAATTCGACTTTTGTAAGATGTAATTTTTAGAGCGACCTGAGAGATAAACTTATCATAGAGCATATCAAAAATAATAATGTTGGGGTTTTTGAAGCTATCTTTAAAGAATACTTTAAACCCTTAGCAGTATTTGCGAATCAGTATGTGTCTGATATGGATTTGGCACAGGATATTACTCAAGAAATATTTATAAAAAAATATGAAAAGAAAAATGACCTTGTAATTCATACTTCATTAAAATCATTTTTGTATGTAGCAGCCAAAAACAAATGCCTGGATTACCTAAGAAGTGCTAAAGTTCGAAAAAAACACAAAGATCATATCATAAAATAAACCAGTGACATTTTTGAGGATGATGAGGACTTAATTGCACAGGTAGAATTACAAGAAAAAATACATAGGCTATTAAAATACTCTCCAAAAAAAGTTAATTTTTTTTATTAAGTAGGTTCGAAGGTAAAACGAATCACGAGATAGCAGACGAACTTAATATAAGCAAGAGAACCGTAGAAGCACATATTTAGACGGTATTAAAAGAAATTAGATCTCTGGATATATCAATTTTGTGGAGTGTAATTCTAATGTTTTTATAAGTTTTAATTTTTTTTTTCTTTTTTAGTTACGTGTAACACCTTTCTCATCCGTCATATAAATAGTAACGGAAAAAATCATACCACTTATTGGTGAAATTAGTTTAAAAATATCACTAGTTATTTTACTATGAGCTTTATAGGTTATCATAAGTAATCTTTGGTATATCCCTCAGATTATGATAAGAGGTATTGATTCACTCCAAAAACACAATTTTATATGAAAGAAAGAAATCAAATTAACTTGGATTATACCTTGATTAGATACTTTTCTAATAAAACAACATTTAAAGAAGAAGCATTTGTCGAACAATGGATTTCAGAAAGTATAGATAATATCTACTACTATCAAAGACTTCAGCGATTATGGATCCAAAGAATAACATTGTGATATTTCGATAGTATCATTTTGTCCTTCACTGATTTTTAAAACAAATAACAATTTAATATTTCTAAAATTGAAAACAAGACAAATATTTTTTGCCTTCTTAAGCGTACTCATTGGATGTAACAATGTGTTTAGCCAAGAAAATAGATTAAATAAATATACAATTAGTGGGTACGTAAAAGAATCCGGAAGTCAAGAATATCTACCTTCCGTGTCAATTTATATTCCAGATAGTGGAGTGGGGGCTTCCACTAATGACTACGGATTCTTTTCACTAACAATTCCTGAAGGGGCCTATGAGCTTTTAATTTCTTATGTTGGGTATAAAACGATTCGTAAAAAAACCGAACTTAGGAGTGATTTGGTTTTAAACATTGAATTGGATCTGGAAACCGAAAGTCTTGATGAAGTAATTATAGAGGTAGATAGAGGAGTAAATGAGAGTCAGGTGACTCAAATGAGTGTTGTAACAATTAAACCTTCAGAGATTGAAGATATTCCAGCTATTTTAGGAGAAAAAGATGTTATAAAAGCATTACAATTAATGCCTGGTATACAACGTGGTAATGAAGGAAGTGCCGGTTTTTTTGTAAGAGGAGGGACCCCAGATCAAAACCTGATTATTTTGGATGAAGCACCCGTATATAATTCGAACCATCTTTTTGGGATTTTTTCTGTTTTTAATGGAGATGCGATAAAATCTATAGAAACTTTTAAAGGAGGGTTTCCTGCAAGATTTGGCGGTAGATTATCCTCCGTATTAAAAATAGATACAAAAAACGGAAACAAAGAACGATTAACGGGTAAGGTAAATGTGGGATTAATCTCTTCTTCATTGTTATTAGAAGGGCCTATTAGTAAAGGAAAAACCTCTTTTATATTTGGTGGACGAAGAACGTATGCAGATTTGTTAACCAAGCCATTTCAAAAATCAGACCTTAAAGCGGGGTATTATTTTATGGATCTTAACTTTAAAATACATCATGTTATTAACGAAAAGAATAAACTGTATTGGAGTAATTATTTTGGCCAGGATAAATTTAGTTTAGTTGAAAAAGAAACCAATGATACCTTTAATACAAAGTTGTTTTGGGGTAATATTACATCTACTTTAAGATGGAACCACCAGTTTAGTGATAAGTTTTTTTCAAACACTTCTTTGATTTTTAGTAACTACAATTTTGGAATTAAGTTGGATGAAAAATTTAATGATGAGTTATTTAATTTAAAGACGAATTCTAAGATCAATGATTATGGTATTAAGACAGATTTTGATTACTATCCAAGTCCTAAGCATTCTATACGATTAGGGATAGCATCAACTTATCATAATTTTGTACCAAAACAATCCAAAGTAAGTGAGACAGGAGCAGCAGATACCAGTATTACTCAGAAAATAGAATCTTTTGAGAGTGCTGTATATGTAGAAGATGATTGGAAAATTACAAATACATTAAGGGTATCTCCTGGGCTTAGATTAACACACTTTCAATTTAAATCAACAAATTACCTCAATTGGGAACCAAGAACAGCAATTTCATGGAATGTAAAGCCAGACTTAGCATTAAAAGCTTCTTATGCCAAAATGAATCAATACATTCATCTGCTTTCTAATTCAGGAATTGGATTGCCTACAGATCTGTGGGTATCTTCTACAGATCAATTAAAACCACAGGTTTCTGAGCAATATGCATTGGGTGTGGCCAAAGATTTTATGGAGGATGGATATGCTATCACTTTAGAAGGGTATTATAAAAAAATGGATGATGTCATTACTTATAAAGAAGGAGCTTCTTTCTTATTGTTAGAAGATTTGGGAACAGGAAAAGAAATTAATTGGGAAGAAAATATTACGACGGGTCAAGGATGGGCCTGTGGAGCAGAGTTATTGTTACGAAAAAAAACAGGAAAGTTAACTGGCTGGTTGGGATACACATTATCTTGGTCAGAAAGACAATTTGATGAATTGAATCAGGGTAATAAATTCTTTTCAAAATATGATAGACGACATGATGTCTCTTTGGTAGGAATATATAAGCCTAATGATCGTGTTACTTTTTCAGGAACATGGATATATTCAACAGGTAATAATTTTAATCTTCCTGATACCGAATCAATCTCTAGTACAAATAATTTTCCTATAACTTTTCCAGATTTAACAGGAGGAACTCCCTTTACAACAGAGCGAAATAATTTTAGAGGAGAGAGTTATCATCGTTTGGATTTAGGAGTACAATTTCATAAACAATTTTCGCAGAGAAGAGAACGTACCTGGGGATTTTCGGTATATAATATTTATGGAAGAAAGAATCCTTTTTATTATTACTTTGATAAGGCCAAGCTTACAAAAGTATCTATTCTACAATTTATTCCATCAATTAATTATAACTATAAGTTTTAAAATAGTAAAAATAAAACGGTAAAAGAAAAATAAAAAACAATAAAAAGATACAAATGAAATATTTTCAAAATATAGTAATATTACTAATAAGTATTTGGTTAATAGGTTGTGAGACAGGTGTAGATTCGAGTGATTTGTTAAACAAAGCAGAATTGGTGGTTATTAACGGATATTTATCACCACAAATCACTACTTTAAAAGTACAAGTTTCGAAATCAAAACCAAGAGCAAGTACAACACCTATTAATGATTTGGTAATAAAAGATGCTACGGTTGTTATAGCCGATGAAAATGCTAATGAATTAGAACTTAATTATGTAGAAGATTCTATGAGTTATGAAGGCCCTGCTAGTGAAATGGAAATTATACCTGGTAAGAAGTATTTCTTAAAAGCGATGGTTAATGGTAAAGAGTATAAATCGTCTTGTAATATACCTACAACATTTATAGAAAAAATAGAGCATAAAGTACAAGTTAAGTCTAATGACTATAATGGAAACCGTTCCTTAAAAGTTACTATAGAGGATATCAAGGATCAAACTAATTTTTACATAGTAGGAGCAACTGTAATTCAATCGTTTGGGCAAAATACAACACCTAGTGAATCAATAGAAAATGTAGAATTTGAGTTAAAGCAGTTTGCAACAGATGTAGGAAGGGAAAATTCTATAATCACAGCCGATGGATTTTTTACTTTAGCAAGTGATGCATTACCTGATCCTGTATTAAAGATTAAAGTAACCAATACCGAAAAAATACTGTATGAAGCCTTACGGGCCACTTTTTTAAATGAATTTAATGATGGAGACCCTTTTGCAGAAGCCGTTATTGCACCTACAAATATAGAAGGAGAAAATGGTTATGGGGTCTTTGCGGGATATCAACTCGTAGAAAAAGAAATAACATTCTAATAAAAAAACGTTTTATTACGTTACTGTAGAAATACGATTTACAGAGATACTAAATAATAATGTATTAATAATTTACTACTCTTAGAATCGGTTTTAATGTACCCTATGAATAGCGAAGAAGAAGACCAAATATTACCGTTTTAACACGTTATTTACAGGGAGATATATCAGATGATTAGCAAGACTATGTAAAAAAATGGATTGCCAAATCAGCATCTAACAATGCATCCTATACCTAAACAATTAGCAGCCAAAGGACATCCTTTACATTGCTTCGATATTCTTTCTTTAAGGTCTGAGTACGATAATCTTTGAATACCTTTTTAAAAGGTATTTTCTCTTGATTTGTACAAGTGTAATAATCACCTTCACTGATGATATTCTCTAAATACCCCACTAAACATAATTTAAAGAAAACTACAGGATCAATACTCTTTTGACCCGAACGACCATAGTATTTTTTTGTTTGATGGTATAAAAATCTAAGTCCAATGCCTCTTTTAAGCGGCGATAAAAATTTTCTTTTCCAACTCGATTACTAAGCTTAAAATCTGTAAAAAGCTTCTCTTGATATATTTTCTTGCCTTGGATAGATCAAGATAAAAACTAATACTAACACAAAGAGTTAAATCAATCTTGTATTTTTGTTAACTTGTGCAACAGGCACACTGGCTATAAGTAATTGCTTGTTCTCGCCTGCTTTGTAAATTCCGCAGGAATTTTCAACTTGGTGTGTACTTGTAAAGTTAAGTGCTAAACCACGCAACTGCTCATAGCCAGAGCCGTTACCTGTAAGCTAAAAAAACGACATAGATTAAATTTAACTCAAAGTAATAGATGAAAAGTATAGTATCAATCTTAATATTATCAACAATAGTATTATCGTGTAGGCAAAATAAAGAAACAAGTAAAACACAAGAAAAAGACTATTATACTATAATAAATGATTCTTTAACTAAAGATTTAGAATCAGCTTTTGAGAAAGATGCTATTATTGGATTTTCTGTATCAATAGTTGATGACAAAGGTTTGATTTACGAAAATGGATTTGGATATACAGATATAGAGTTAACGAAAAAGTATACACCAAACACAACACAGAATATTGCTTCAATTTCTAAGACTTTGATAGGAATTTCACTCTTAAAAGCACAAGAATTGGGAAAATTAGATTTAAATGAACCAATAAATAAATATCTTCCTTTTAAAATCATAAATCCTAATTATCCTGATAAACCAATTTTGATTAAACATCTTGCTTACCATTCTTCTTCAATAATTGATGTTGACGAAGTGTATGTGAAATCGTATGTTTTAGAAAAATCTGAACATAACGACAATGAAGGTGTGTATGATTGGTTTAGTCTACCCGAAAATAAAATTTCACTTGTTGAATTTATCGAAAATAGCCTTACCGAAAACGGGAAATGGTATACTAAAGAAATCTTTGCCAATACAGAACCGGGGAAAGTAAGAGAGTATTCAAATATTGGGGCTGCTCTCTGCGCCCAGATTATTGAATTTGCAACTGGACAAGATTACCAATCTTTTACAAAGGATTATATATTAAAACCTCTAAAAATGACATCTTCTGGCTGGTCTTCAAAAGATATTGACACCACAAAACGTTCGAGATTATTTGCAAACAAAGATAAGCTTATAGCTGAGTATTCTTTAATTACTTATGCAGATGGAGGCTTTATAACTTCAAATAATGATTTAGGATTGTTTTTAACAGAATTAATGAAAGGTTATAAAGGGGAAGGCTATCTTTTAAGCAAAGGTAGTTACGCAAAACTATTTAAAAAGCAAAGATTTCCAAATGTAGAAACTGGTGAAGAATTTGGAATTTTTATGGAGTTTAGTAAAGAGTTTATAAAAATAAAAGAAAATGTAATTGGTCACAATGGTTCAGACCCAGGGGTTATGACCGCTATGTATTTCAATCCAAAAACTGAAACAGGCAAAATACTTTTAATTAATACAGACTCGGATTTCGATGATAATTTTTGGCCAGAAGTAGTCTCTATTTGGAATTCATTGATAAAATATGAAGCCAAATTGAAATAGTGAAAAAGCCAGCAGGTAACAATGCTAAAAATAATAGCGGTTTAATCGCTAGAACAAAAGTAAGTAAATATAAAAAAGGCCTGTGTTTAACTGAAAAGTTAGTGAGTAAAAATCCGCTACTATTCTTATACTAGACCGTTAGCACCAATGCTAAAAAATAATGGATAAAGATAAAATTCAAAAATATCTAAAAAAAACCAGAAAGACCCATAGTTTCTCCTTCTCCCAAGATTCCAGACGGTTCTCCAATCGGTAGTTTTAGATGTGATTTTAAACATTAAAAATAGTTAAGAAATTATAGCAGAGATTCTAGAATTTCGACTGGTGTATACCATAAGATATTGGTGTAAGTTTTATTTTTATTACATAAATGATTAATAAATAACGATTATCCGTTTTGTGTACTAATGATATTTTCAATGTCATTCCGAATTTATTTCGAAATCTTATTACATTCATAAATAACAACTTATAACAAGAACCTGAAACAAGTTGACAGTAATGAGTTAGTATGTATTGCGGACATTCAAAAAGAAAATTAAAGAATAATATATATACATGAATCTGGAAAGTCAGTTTAGAAAAAAGTTAAAAGAAATAGTGAGGTTTTGGATCGGGAAACTTCTAAAAATAAAGAAATAGGAGTATTGTCAGATACTTCTGGAGTAGCATTGTTTCAGTTTTACTATTCTAAGTTCTTGGATGATGATATTCATGCCGATAAAGGTATAGAAACCATTACAAAAATGGTAGAATATATTAATAGTGGTTTTAATTATCCAACATTTTGTAAAGGAATTGCAGGTGCGTATTGGGTATTAGAAATTCTTAGAGAAGAGGATTTTGTAGAGCTAGATGAAGATTTTCTATCGCATAGTGTTGATGGACATTTGCTAGAAGCGATAAGAGCAGATATACAAGAGGATAATTTTGATTTTTTACATGGCGCAATGGGGTATGGGTTTTATAAGGATACCTCTTTAACCTCGACATTCCCCAATTGGATTGTATCAGAAGCGGTTGATGATTTTAACTCGAGATTAGCCTGGTGCTATGGTGATTTGGGCATTGGGATCTTCTTATTACGTGTTGCCGAAACGTTAAAAGATGAGCAATTATATAAAGAATCCTTAGCAATACTCAAGAAGACCACAAAAAGAAGGGATAAAGAAGAAGCTTCAGTTGTTGATGCAGGACTATGCCATGGCGCATGCGGGATTCTGAATATTTATAATTATTTATATAAAAAAACAGGAGATTCTTTGTTTAAGTCGGCAGCAGATTTTTGGGCACAAGAGACCTTGCAAATGGCCACAGTAAAAGATGGGTTTGCTGGATATGCCGCATGGCATGGATCAAAAGAAAAATGGATTCCCGAGGTAAGTTTGCTAGAAGGTGTTGCAGGAATTGGACTGACCATCATTTCTTATTTAACCTCTGCTGAAATGAAATGGGATGAATGTTTATTGATTTCTTAGAATTTTAGAAAACGTTAGTTAGTATAACATTCTTTTTATTATCGAATTCTTATAAGTCTCAATAAGGTATAAACCCTGCAAATTAATTGCAGGGTAGTTTATAAAAAAAACTTGATTATTAGTTTCTTAACCGTTTTGACCATCGTTACCATTTGGATGATTATCTTTAGGATTAGGACAGTGTGAACCTGGCTCACCTGAGTTTTGATGACCTCCCAAAACATGTTTTTGGTCTAGTTTAGAAATTTTTGCTTTTGTAAAAGATAATTTTTTGATAGTAAATTTTTGTTTCTCCATTTTATGCGTTTATTTAATTAATTTTTAGAGTCGTAATCTATCCTAAAAACATCTGGATAGATTTAAAAGAAACCCAACTAGTTATCAAAATTTAGGAACTTTGACTTTTTATTGGACTCCAAATCGGTTTAAAACCTTGTACTCAAATTACAGGATGTTTTAGTTCATAAAAAAGTAAATGGTTATTAGTTTCTTAACCATTTTGGCCATCGTTACCATTACCATTACCTTGACCAGGTCGACAGTGCGAATTTTTTGGATTACCTGATTGATGACCCCCAAAAACATGTTTTAAATCTAGTTTAGAGATTTTTAGTTTCGTTAAGGATAATTTTTTAATCGTTTTTTTTTGTTTTTCCATTAGATGTGTTTTTTAATTATTTCGAAGTTGCAAGCTATCAAAAAAACATCTGGATGAATGTATAAGAAACCCTACTGGTTATCAAAATTCCGGAATTTTGATATTTGGTATTTTGTAAAGTGTTTATTTTTAGTTGTTTTTTTTAGAAAAGAGCAATAAATCTTCTTACATCTTTTTTTAGTTTATAGGATCCTAATGGATAAAATAGTACAGTTAGAAAGTAAATACAATTTAGAAATATAGAAATTCTTGAGTGTTGGGACATTTTAGGATCAAATATTTTGATTTTTACTCTTTTCTAATTCTTTAATATAATAGGATAGCTTAATACCCACTTGTCTATAAAAGGCGCTGGTAAAAGTCTCGGTAGTGCTATAGCCCATTTCGTTTGCAATAGCTTTTATGGTATATTTTCTAAGTGTAGTATTATTTTTTAATTCTTTTACGGCATACGCAATACGTAACTCATTGATATAGCTTGTAAATTTTTTCTTTTTATAATAATTAATAACCTGGGATAGATATTTTACATTAGTGTTCATGCCATCAGCTATAGATTGAATACTAATCCCTTGATGAAGGTATCGATGATCTTTTTCGAATTCATCTAATTTTTCCAAAATATGATTAACATGCTTAGGGGGTACTTTAATTTCTATATCAGAATCAATAACAGGAGGTTGTTCCTTTTGGTTTTTAGTAGCAACAGTAGGTGGTGTATTTATAAGTTCCTCAAAACGTATTCGATATAATCGTTTTTTTCTGTTTTGATAAAAAGCAAAGATTCCTAAGACTAGTAAAGCAATAAATAAAACCGCAATACCATAAATATAGTTGCTGTTTTTTATACCCAATTTTTTTATAATCGCTTTTTGTTCTTCTAATAGAAAAGGAATATCATAGTCTTCTTTGACTTTTTTACTTATAAATACTTTATCATTAAGATAGTTATCTAAAACGGTATTCAATTTGTTTAAATAAAGAACTTGTCTTTCAATATTACCCGTTGTGGCATAGTGGTTTTTTAAATATTCATAGGTCTTTACATATTCATACTTAGGGATAGATTTTAATATTTCTAATATAGAATCGGTCTTTTCGAAATTTAATAATGCTTTTTCTTTATGATCAATCGCATAGTAAGACTTAGCCAGATAAAAATAGCTATCAATAATTGCATTGGTCTCTTCATATTTAATCATTTGGGGTAATGCTTTTCTAATACTATCTATTGCAACCGTATAATTTTTAAAATGATATTGATTAATTCCTTCTTTAAGTATAAAAAAGTATTTCATTGTATTAAGCCCCTTGTCTGTATAACGATTAGCAATGTCATACCCTAGTTTACTGTAATATTGAGCAGAATCATTTTGTTGTAATGAAATAAAGGTTCCCGCAATTACAGATAATGCATTTAGCTGATTGTATTTACCCATTTGATTATCCAAAGAAGCATAAAACTTGGCACATTTTTTTAAAATAGGTATCGCTTCTTTTTTTTCACCCAGATGTTCGCTACGCACAATAGCCATTAAATAATCTATTCTATTGGATAGAATGTTATTGTTATAATGATTACTGTATGATTTGGCTTGTTTTAAATCATTGATAGTTTTTTCTATATCCCTTTCTAGGTATAAGAAATATTGTGCTCTTCTAAAATGGGCATAGGCAGGATATTTTTTTGAGGGATTGTTTTGGGTCATATTGATGACACTATCAAAATAGGATATATTAGGAAACTTAAAAACATTGTAATAGTTTAACATATATCCTTCTGCAATCCTAAAAGTATCTTTTACTTTTTTAGCTTTTTTAAGATAGGTTCTTAATATCTTTTTTGATAGTATCGAATCTTCTTTCACATATTTATAATACATGTCTTTTAATTCTTTATAACTTTTATCTGGTAAAGAATCCACTTGATTTTGTGCATTTGTAGCTATAAAAAAAAATAACCCTATAAAAAGCATAAATGAAGTACATGATTTGTTCATAGTATTTGAGAGGAGCATAGTTGAAAAAATATTGTCCACTATAAAAGGATGATTATGAGTTCTGGAAAAGCGTTAAAAATATTAAAAAATGTTAAGTGAATAAAAGGTTCCTAAAACAAATTTTTAATCATATGATAGATATAATTAGGAAATAGGAATGGAATCATAATTTTGAAGATGTTTACGATGCAAATATCAATATACGATATGATAAAAATCTTTTCGAAACATTCATTTTGTCTTTTAATTACCAAATAACTATCGAAATTCTAAAATATCGACCTATATGTTGAAAACATATGGTCGAACTAATCCCGGTTTTTCAGCAGTATTTTTAGCGTAATCTTTTACTGAAAATTTAAATCCTTCAAAATTCCTGAATATTAGTCAAAATTCAGGAATTTACTAATACATGTTTTGTTTTATGATAGTCTGTGAGCGTAGGTTTGTCACTGTCGATGCGCAAGGACAAAACAATAAAAGTTCAATTTTTAAAATTAAAACAAAACAAAATGAGAAATTTAGAATTAAAAGAGGTTAAAGAAGTAAATGGAGGTATGAGCCTTGGGTGCGGATTAGCTATTGCCAGTTTGGCATTCTCACTTGCAAGTGTGGGATTGTCTCCAGCTACAGGAGGAGCATCTCTATTCGTTTCACAAGCTGCTATTGCTGCAAGTGCAGCTAGTATAGGAGCAAGTTGTAGCCCAGGTAATGACGGTCAACCTCAGTAAAAGGTTGCTTATTTAAATATAAAATACATTCCCATAAGCTTGTATGGTTTATGGGAATATAAACAGAATTCAATTTAAAAATCATGAAAAGAAATAAGTTAACTCTTAAAAAGATTCAGATATCCAATTTAGAAATGAATACCATAAGAGGGGGAGCGGCAACTTCTTGTTTTCCAGATTGTAAAACGAATCAAAGTAGATCTAGATGTATACCGCCAGGACAAGATGGTCAACCATTGTAATTATTAACATTTAAAAAGTTAAACGAAATGAGAAATTTAGAAATAAAAGAAATTCAGGAAGTTAATGGTGGTGTTGTTGGACTAGGTGTTGCATTTGGTATAGGAGTGGCAATTGCAGCAACTACAGTTACGGCTAATAGTACAGGTCGCCCTTCATCATCTGGTAATGATGGTCAACCACAATAATTAATAACCTTTAAGAAATTAGGAAAATGAGAAATTTAGAAATAAAGGAAGCAGAATTGGTAAATGGGGGATATACCTCAAATCCTGATAGAGGAAGTGTACCTAACAGTTTTTTTGGGAGTGATGGTGGTTCCAGACCATCAGATGTTGCAAAAACAAAGAGGCAAGGATATTCGGTTCCTTTTAGACATTTACCAGGTCAATCCGGACAACCTCAATAATAATTATTAAAAACAATTCAAAATGAGAAATTTAGAAATAAAAGAAATAGTAGCTGTAAATGGTGGTATTTGCATTCCAGGAATGCCACAATTACCTGGATTACCGGGTCAACCTGGAGGTTCATATTGTTCATGGAAAAGTCCTTTTCCTGAAGGGTGGCCACCAATGCTCCGTTAGGACAGTTTGTAATTTAAAGAACGATACCTGATGCATTTTTTAGCATCAGGTTGTTTTAAATCAATTTTTATTATATGAGTTCATCCTTTTTTAGAAAAGAAGCAATAGAGAATACTACCCAACGTCTTTTAGGAGATGTACTTTTACTAAGACCTTTATTATTTTGGGTGTATACTCTTGCTATATTGATTATAGTGAGTGTGGTAGGTGTATTTTCTTGAAGATTAGTCAAAATTCAGGAGTTCCTTTATACCTGTTTTGTTTTATAATGGCTTATAGAATTATGTTTGTCTTTAGCATGGTAGGGGAATAAGACGTAAAAAATAGTTTTATCAAATTCTCCTTAAACAATCCAGATTCCGGAATATCGCTCGAAATTCCTGAATACTCGGTGTAAACCCTTGCAATCACAAGTTTTCTTAGGTTATGTTTGCTTTCATCAAAGCGCTTTGATAATTATTAATAATCAAAAAATTATAACAATGAGAGATTTAGAAGTAAAAGAAATTGAAGAAGTTAATGGTGCTTTTGGTAATTTTGTTTTCGGGGCTGCTGTAGGAGCAGTTGGTTACATGGTTACGCAAGCTTTTACTGGCGGAAGCATAACTGCAGCTGGGCTAGGAGGAAGTATGGTAGCAGGAGCAGTAAGTTCTGGTTTTAGCGCTTTGGCAGGTGGCGGTAGAGCGGCTACAGCCTACTTTAGTACTACAGGTGCTGCGGCAGGTGGGGCAACTCATCAAGCAATAACACACGGGCAACGTGTTTATGGTGCTCAAGGTACACCAGGCCAAACTGGGCAACCAGGAAATATTTAATAAGGAAAAATTGTATCAATGTTCTGCTTATATAGCAGAGGATGATGTATTTTGAATAGATCAGAAAACAAATAGTTTGTTATTGTTAGAAGATCTTTTTATACAAAGTAAAATATAAAAGAGAGTTCTAATAACATGTCAGAAAATATAAGTATTAATAGCATTGTTATTGATAATAGTTTTAGTAAGTATTCTTTTGATTACTAAATCTTAATAAATACACTTTCAGGCTGTTGTTAGATCCTCTTTTTAAGTTATGGCACAGTAAGAATAAGTTTTTAGCTAATTCTGGGCTTCAAAATAGCATTCTGTTAAGAATTTTGTATCTAAAACAAGGAGTTCGGAAATAAAACTTAGTCTCGATACGATTTTTCTTCATTTTACTTTGAAAAATCACTCCTTTAGATTAGCATTGAGATATTTTATACCTTAAAGAACGGAAAAGGTACGCTGTCTATTCACTTTAAGTTTTAGTAGGAATTCGAGAATATGATGTAAATCTTTAAATAACAAATAAAGAAAATAGTAATTATTATATTATTTATTCTTTAGATTAAATAAGTAGATCTGGTTAGCTTTCTTAAAAACACTTAAAATTCTCGAATATTAGTCGAAATTCAGGAATTTCCTTATACATGTTTTGCTTTATAATAGGCCATAGAAGTATGTTTGCCTTTAGCCATGTATTTTGATTTATAATAATATATAATAATTAGAATCAACATTATGAAAAATAACAAATCAAGAAAATTGAATATTAGAGAATGAAGATTTCAAATCTTCAATTACAACAAGTGAATGGTAGAGCTCATGGTTCATGTGTGCCCACTTGTCAACCGATAAAAAGTTTTAGTGTATGTAATCCAACAGCACCGGGAAGACCAAGCGAAAATGGCGAATGTTAATAAAGTCGGGTTAAAACTAGGTATAAGAAATTCTTTGGTTAGATTATATAGATTTCTTGCACCTTATATCCGGGCAATCTTTTGTCTTTGTGCAGAATAGATATAATGATTTAAACACAAAACTGATCACAACATCTAATTAAAATTAAAAAATGAGTTCATCCCTTTTTAGAAAAGAAGCGATAGAAAATAATACACAACGTCTTTTAGGAGATGTGCTTTTACTAAGGCCTTTATCCTTTTGGATCTATACCCTGGCTATATTGATCATAGTGAGTGTAGTAGGAATATTATTGGCTTTTGGCACCTTTGCCCGTCGCGAAATGGTAACCGGGTATCTCATACCAGATAAAGGGGTGGTACGTGTATATGCTCCTTTTAATGGAGTTGTCGATCAACATTATATCACAGATGGCCAGCAAATTACCAAAGGAGAAAATTTATTCGAAATCGTTACAGAACGGGGTACCAAAGACAGTTTGAGTATTCAGCAGCAACTCTTAAATAGATTACTAGAGCAAAAAAATAATCTGGAACAAAGAATTGATGATGAAAAAGGAGTCTTTGCCAGTGAAAATAACCGTTTGTCGATAACATTGGGGAATACTAATAGTGAATATGATCAATTACAGCAACAAATAAAAAGCCAGCAAGAAGAAGTAAACCTATCCAAAGAATTGCTTGAAAAATATAAAACGCTTAAACATAAAGGATTGATTTCTGAAGAAGAATTACTTCGTAAAAAGAATGATTTCTTTACCAAAAAAACTGCCATAGATGCAGCAAAACGATTGCTAATCACCAAACGCACCGAGATTACGAATACACAAAAACAATCAGAGCAACTCCCACTTAGAAAAAATAATCGGTTACAAGAGTTACAAAACCAATATGCACAATTAGAAGAACGTATTATAGAATTAAAAAATAGTAGTTCGTATACCGTTAAAGCTCCTGTAAATGGTCGAATTACAGCTGCACAAATGACCATTGGGCAAAGTGTTTTTTCTACAAGTCCTATACTAACCATTATACCAGAAAATACCATACTATATGCCGAGTTGTTTTTACCATCCAGAGCAATTGGTTTTGTTAAAAAAGGGCAAAAAGTATTGTTACGATATGATGCATTTCCATACCAACGCTATGGATTGTATGAAGGTACAGTGATCCAAATTGCAGAAACGGTAATTAATCCAACAGAAGCATCAATACCTTTGCCTATACAAGAACCCGTCTATCGAATCAAAGTAGCATTAGATCAGCAGACCATTAATGCGTACGGAAAAGAAATGTTATTACAATCGGGCATGTCTGTGGCGGCTGATATTATTTTAGAGGAAAGAAGTTTAGGGCAATGGCTACTAGAGCCTATATATAGCCTAAAAGGAAAATTATAAAGTATTATGGAGAATCCTGTACATTTATTGCGTTATGGTTGGCGTAAAAATCTACCTGTAATTATACAAACAGAAGTTGCAGAATGTGGCCTTGCTTCTATAGCAATGGTAACTAATTATTATGGATATAAAACAGATCTAAACGCATTAAGACGTAAGTATTCGATATCATCGAAAGGAGCAACGTTGCAAGGTCTTATTACACTAGCCGATAATTTACAATTTAGCTCACGGCCACTACGTTTAGAGTTGGAAGAGCTTTCGCAGTTAAAAAAACCTTGTATACTACATTGGGATCTTAACCACTTTGTTGTTTTAAAATCGGTAAAAGGAAATAAGGTAGAAATACACGATCCGGCAGTAGGAGCAAGAACATTAAAACTGACAGAGGTTTCTAAGCATTTTACCGGAGTTGCACTAGAATTAACTCCAACTCCTGATTTTAAACCAAAAAATATTGCTAAAAAAGCAAAGCTATCTGATTTCTGGAGTAGAATTACGGGCTTAAAACGTGTATTGATTCAGGTTCTGGTACTTTCTATGGTATTGCAACTCTTTGCAATTGCGTCTCCTTTTTATATGCAGTTAGTGGTCGATGATGTAATTATAAGTAGAGATACAGATTTATTGATCATTTTGGCATTGGGGTTCGGAGTGATGCAATTAATTAGCTATCTCGTATCTGCTCTAAGAGGTATGGTAGTATTGTATATGGGAACTCAGCTCAATATACAAATGGCAGCAAACCTGTTTCGCCATTTATTGAAGTTACCAATGGATTACTTTGAGAAAAGACATATCGGAGATATCGTTTCGCGATTTGGATCACTCGAAGAAGTAAAACAGTTATTAACGACCGGCCTTATCGAGGCTGTGGTAGATGGTATTATGGCTATTGGACTTTTGGTAATGATGTTTGTGTATAGTACCACTTTAGCTTTTATAGTAATTGCTGCAGTAGCTTTGTATATCATAATTCGATTAGCACTATATCGTCCCTATAGAGAACTAAACGAAGAAGCCATAGTAGCTGATGCCAAACAAAATTCGAATTTTATGGAAACTGTTCGTGGTGTACAAAGTATTAAATTATTTGGTAATGAAAATCAACGACAAACGGTATGGCATAACTACTATGCAGATGCGATGAATACCGGTATTCGAATCGGGAAGCTTAATATTGGTTATAACCTAATTAATGGTATTTTATTTGGAGTAGAGAATATTGTAGTGATCTATCTGGCCGCAACGTTGGTTATGGATAGTTTAATGACCATTGGTATGTTGTATGCATTTATGTCATATAAAAACCAATTTACAGGTAAAGCCTCAGCGCTGGTCAATAAATTTATTCAGTTTAAGATGTTATCGCTACATATGGAAAGGTTAGGAGATATTATCCTTTCTGAAGAAGAAAAAGATATCGATAGCCAAAGACAGTTACCAATGGTAAAGGGAGAACTAAACCTAAAAGATATCAGTTTTAGATATTCTGATAACGAACCCTATTTGTTTAAAAACTTGAATTTTACGATAGCGGACGGAAAATCGATGGCAATCATTGGGGCTTCTGGCTGTGGTAAAACTACCCTCATGAAAATTATGCTGGGATTACTCAAACCAGAAACAGGAGCCATAGAAATAGATGGATATGATGTTAGAAAAGTAGGGTTACGATCCTATAGAAGCTTGATCGGTACGGTGATGCAAGATGATCAATTGTTATCAGGTAGTATCGCAGATAATATTAGCTTTTTTGATCCAGAGTTTAACCAGCAATGGATAGAGCAGTGTGGCCAGATGGCTGCCATACATCATGATATTATGGCAATGCCAATGGGATATCATACTTTGATAGGGGATATGGGAAGTAGCTTATCTGGTGGACAAAAACAACGTTTATTGCTGGCAAGAGCATTGTATAAAAAACCAAAGATCTTGTTTTTGGACGAAGCAACCTCTCATCTTGATGTTGGACTAGAGTCTATAGTCAATGAAACCGTAAAAAAGCTAAATATTACCAGAATAATTATCGCACACAGACCCGATACTATTGCAATGGCAGATCATGTAGTAGCCTTGCAAAACGGAATCATTCATGCTGTAGAACAACCCAAAGTAACTGCTGTGGCGTAAAAAACTATGAGTATGTTTTTAGAAACTTACCTTTGGTATACTTAGTTAATGTATTTAATTATCGGTGTGATATGTGATTGCGAGAATTAAGAAAATAAATGCAGGTATATTTTCTTGAAAAATAACTATAATGTCAGAAAGCATATATAGATTAGATTTTTTTGATTAGGTTCACAAAAAAATCTAATCTATTGAGTGCTGAAATTGTCTTTTTTAACACTATTTTTTTGTCATAAATTAGATCCTAACAGGGTTATTTGACAAAATGTTACTATGGTTGACCATTAAAACCTCTTGGGCAATCTTCACGGCTATTTGTGTGTTCTGTTTTACATCTAAAATTATCTCCATTTTGACCACTCATTCCACCACCTTTAATCGTATTTAGATGGTTTAATTTAGATATTTCAATTTTTTGAAGGGATAATTTTTTAGTGCCTATTGATTTTTTTTTCATCTTAAGTTGTTTTAATAATTATGATTAGGATAAAAGTATAGAAAATCAATTGCAAAAAATAGAAAGAATCTGGAATATCGTACGATATTCCGGAATTTCGTCACCATTAAAACAGTGTAAGTTTCATGTTTTTAATGAATTATTTCGGTTTTGGTAGTTTTATTGATTTTCGAAAGTTCTTTAATATAAAATGAAGGTTTGATTTTAATTTGCTTATAAAATGCGTTAGAAAATGTTTCAGAACTATTAAAACCGAATTCATTTGCAATGGCTTTGATCGTATATTTTTGCAATACAGTATTGTTTTGAAGTTCTTTTACCGCATGATTAATTCTAAGTTCATTTAGGTATGTGGTGAACTTTTTCTTTTTATAATGATTAATAACACGTGATAGATATTTTACATTGGTCTGCATACTATCAGCAAGTGATTGAATACTTATGCCTGTATTCGTAAATTCATGATTTCTTTCGAAAATATCTAATTCACTAAGAATATATTTGATATGTTTTTCCGGAATTCCTATAAGTTCATCTTTGATGATTGGCTTCTTATTTAAAGAGTTTTTTTGCTTAGATTTTGATTCTAGGTTTCTCATTAACTCTTCAAACTTGGCTTGAGAATTTTTCCTTTTATTATATTGATAAAATATCATACTACCAGAAAGTAGTAAAAGCAGTATTAAAATAGATAAATTTGAAAAATATGCCCTTTCTTTTCGGTTGAGTTTAGTTAATAAAGCCTTTTGCTCTTCTTTTAATAATAAGATATCATAATCTTCTTTTACTTTTTTACTAATAGTAATTTGATCGTTCAAGTAATTATCGAGTATAATGGTTAATTTGTTTAAATACTTATTTTGATTATGTAAGTCATTGATTGATTTATAATATTTTTTTAAATATTCATAGGTTTTAATATATTTATGTTCTGGTAATGAATTAACGGTTTCCAGTATAGAGTCAGTTTTAATAAAATAGGGAATAGATTTTTCTTCATAACCCAATTCATAATAAGACCTTCCTAAATAAAAATAACTGTCGATTGTTTTTATTTTATCTTCAAAATCGATCATAGTGGGTAATGCAACACTTATACTATCTATGGAAGCTTGATATTGTTTTTTATGATAATGATTAACTCCTTCACCTAATGTAAAATATGCTTTTATTTTAGAAACAACAGTGTCCTCGTTCATAACAGCTTTATTATATGCTAAGGTATAATAGTAAGTGGCTGAATCATTTTTTTTAAGTCCAATATAGGTTTCTGCCAACATACCTAAGGTGTATAAATATCTAACTTTATGCATGTATGTAAGTTCTACTTTATAATATTGCTCACATTTTTTAAATATTGCAAGTGCTTCTTCTTTTTTATGTAAATGCTCGCTTTTGATTGTACCTATATAGTGATTTATTCGATATAGCAGATCTAGATTCTCATTGGCCATAGCATATTTTCTTGCTTTGTTTAAAAGGTCAATGACTGTTTCGATGTCTCTTTTTTCATTTAAATTGTATTGCGCTTTAAAAAAATAGGCTCTAGCGGGAAAATTTTTATTCTGGACATTTTTGGTTATACTAATAATACTATCCAAGTATATATTACTTATCTTATCGCTTGATATCAATGACAAACGGTAATAACCATTTGCTATTCTGATGGTATCCTTATTCTCTTTAACTTTCCTTAAATGAAAATTAGCAATTTTTTTCGCTTTTACCGAATCGGTTTTCCAATACGCATAAAAAGCACGTTTTAATTCATCGTATCCTCCTTTTTGATACAATGAGTCTAAATGATCTTGTGAATACATAAAGTTACATAGAAGAAGAGAAAATAAGTAGATGATAGTAATCTGAAACTTACCCATAGTTATGATGTAATATATGTTTAGAAAATAGCTGTAATGCTTCAAAAATAATATTATTTATAAGATTGGTGAGAAAGAATTATCTTACTTATGATTTGTGTAGGTTTAAGCTAGTGTAAGTGTTTATTAATTTTCAGTTTGATCAAATTGCTTAAGAAAATAAGAAGGATTTATTCCAACTCGTTTATTAAAAGCCTTAGAAAATGTCTCAGCACCTTTAGAACCTCATAAGCAATCACCTTTATAGTAAATTTTCTAAAGGCTGATTTTTCTTTTAACTTCTTTTACATATATGTTGTATCGGACTTTTGTTTTATAGAATCCGAATTATTTTGTGTTGTAAACAAAATGGAAATGAACAGTAACAATAAGAGTAAATAATGAACATGTATTTTATGCATAACTCACTTTAAGAAAATGATTTTGAATGACTATATTATTCGTAAAAATAATATTATTTTTATTGTTTAGAGTACTAAATAGATAGTGGTATGAAAATAGATTTGCGTAGTGATACCGTCACGAAACCAACACCCGAAATGCTTAAAGAAATGATGAATGCCAAAGTAGGAGATGATGTTTATAAAGAAGACCCCACAGTCAATGAATTAGAAAAAAAAGTTGCTAAAATGTTTGGGAAGGAAAGCGCACTGTTTTTCCCATCAGGCAGTATGGCGAACCAAACTGCAATTAAATTACATACACAACCAGGAGAGCAGCTTATAGCAGATGAATATGCACATGTTTATAATTATGAAGGAGGAGGGGTATCTTTTAATAGTGGAGTTTCTTGTAGATTGATAAGCGGTCATCGAGGTATGATTACAGCTAATCAAGTTAAAAATGCTATCAACCCTCCAGATTTTTATCATAGCCCATTAACAAGTTTAGTGTGTATAGAAAATACAACGAATAAAGGAGGAGGAGCATGTTATAGTTTTGAGGAAATAAAAAAAATTAAAAAGGTATGTGATGAGCATACATTAGGATATCATTTGGATGGTGCACGGCTATGGAATGCATTAGTAGCTAAAAATGAAACACCATTGCAGTACGGAGAGGTTTTTGACTCTATTTCAATTTGTCTAAGCAAAGGTTTAGGTGCTCCAATTGGATCTATTTTAATTGGTGATGCTAAGCTAATGGAAGGTGCCATACGTATAAGAAAGATCTTAGGAGGTGGAATGCGGCAAGTAGGGTATTTGGCTGCAGCTGGTTTGTTTGCAATAGAAAATAATATAGATCGATTATCTGAAGATCATAGGAGAGCCAAAGAAATTGGTAGGCAATTACAAAAACTATCTTTTGTAACCCATGTAGAACCGATAGATACAAATATTGTAATATTCAATATTGAAGGCGATGCAGATATGTTTATCGAAAAAATGGGAAAAAAAAATATTCATTTTTATAGCATGGGACAAGGTAAGTTAAGATTTGTCACTCATTTGGATTACACCCAAGAAATGCATGAATATTTCTTAAAACTATTAATGACTACGATTTTATAAACTAATTAAGCCGTTTATAGAAAATATCCATAAACAGCTTATTTATATTATTTGTTACTAAGAAAAAATTATAGCTCCTTAGTTGTTGCTTCAGGAGCATTTTCTTTTACAGAGTTTATTCCATTTTCCATTCCAGATTCAGAAGAATACATTTGACTACTTCCAATTATCTGTCCATTTGTGGCTTTTAAATTAAAATAAAACTTACCATTTTTTGCCGTCTTGCGTTCATATCTACCATCTTCTGACGCATTTTTTTTAACAGAATTGATCCCATTTTCTGCAGCAGATTTACTGTTGTAAACTTCACTACTTAGAATTACTTGTCCATTTTTGGCTTTTAAGGTAAAATGATACCCGGATCCATCTGTATTTTTAAGTTCAAACATATTTGTAAGATTTTTATTAGTTCGTTTTGATTTTGCTAAAATTATAGAATTAAAAGCAAAAAGAAAAATGATTTATGACTGAACATTATGAATATTTTAGCATTTTATCGAGAAGAAATACAGATTATCGAATTTGAACGGAATTATATACTTGGCTTTAATCTGGATAACAAAAATCCGTGATTATTTTGTATATTCATTGTAATTAAATAATTACACTAAAAACTATTCAATTATGAGAAAATTAACTTCGACACTGCTTTTAATTATTTTAGGGACTACAGTCCAGGCACAACAAGATTTACCAGAAAACCCAGAGCCAGGTAAATGCTATGTTCGATGTACCACTCCAGACGTGTATGAAAACAAAACCGTACAGGTTGAAATTACACCCGAATACAGAAAATTAAAAACGTATCCAGCAGAGTATAAAACGATAACAGAAAAAGTAGTGATTAAGGAAGCTTCTAAAAAGCTAAAGGTAATTCCTGCTAAATATGAAACCAAAACAGTTACTTATGTAAAGAAACAAGGAGCATCTACTTTAAAAGTGATACCTGCTAAATTTGCGACTTCTTCAGAAAGTGTTGAGATCAAATCTGCTTATGCACAATGGGAGTTAGGAGCACCTGCACCAGATTGTGCCTCTAGCAATCCAGAAGATTGCCGTTATTGGTGTTATAAAGGATATCCAGCAGAGTATGAAACAATACCAACAAAAACACTAGCTGCAGATGCTACAACACAAAGTAACTCTATAGCAGAGCAAACAGCTACTTTTACAAAAAGAGTACTGGTAGAGCCTGCAAAAATTATAGAAGAAGTAATTCCAGAAGAATATGCAACCATCAAAAAAACAGTATTGGTAAAAGATGCGTATACAGAAGAAGAAGTAATTCCAGCTACTTTTGAAACAATTGACAAAGAGGTGCTTGCTAAAAAAGGAGGATTAACTATATGGAAAGAAGTAGAGTGTTCTCTTGTAGAGTATTCTGCATTGCCAATCAATTGGAATTTGGCAAGTGCTACCTTAACAACACAGGCAAAAAAAATAATTGATACTAGATTAATGCCGGTATTGGCGAATAATCCAGGATCTAAAATGGAAATCGCATCACATACAGATTCTAGAGGATCAAAATCAAGTAACGAAGAATTATCAGATAGAAGAGCGCAAGCTGTTGTTACTTACTTAATTTCTAAAGGAATTAATAATAGCCGTTTGGTAGCTAATGGATATGGAGAAACTAGATTAAAGAATAGATGTGCAGATGGTGTAACTTGTACAGAAAGAGAGCATTCTTCTAATAGAAGAACAGAGTTTAGATTGATTCAATAATCTTACAAAAATAGTATTAAAAAAAGAGGTTACTCTGTACGAGTAACCTCTTTGTAATTTATATACCTAGTTTTATTTCGAAAGTTTATCTAATAATTCAAAATGAAACTTGGGATCTCTTAACGAGTTATAACCCGATATTTTATCGATAACCTTTCCTTTTGTATCTATAATAGTAACTAAAGGGAAAGACTTTTGCGTATTATATTGTTCGAGCAACTTAGCATTTTGTTCTCTTTGTTTTTCTGTTAATAAATCTCGGTTCCTCGGGATATCTACTAGCATCAATACAAAAGAACTGGTATATTTCTTAAATTTATCATTTTCAAAAAAATCTTTTTTCAGCATTTTACAAGGGGCACACCAATCACTACCACTAAAGTATAGCAATACCTTTTTGTTTTTCTTTTTTGCTATACTCTTTGCTTTATCAAAGTCCTGTAACCAGGTTACATCCTGTTGCTTTTGTTGCGCATATGCTATAGAGAAAGAAAAAAATAAAAGAAGGAAAAGATTTTTCATGGTTTGATCTATATTACTTTTAAGATTAAGTTTCAAAAATGATACCAATTCTATTTTAAAATCATAAAACTACCAAATTAGTTTTATAGTAACATAAAAATAGAATAATCAACTTAGGTATGCAAAAATTACATGAACTTATCCAAACCAGGTATGTTAGGCATTCCTTCTTTCGCCACAGCAGCTAATTCAGACTCGTTAATTTGAGTCGCTTTTGCAATGGCTTTATTTAATGTCAAAACCAGATAATCTTCAAGTTGCTCTTTGTCTTCTAACAATTGATCATCAATAGTAATATTTTTAATTTCTCTATTTGCTGTAAGGGTTACTTTAAGAAGATCATCAGCACTTTTTTCATCAACCAAAACAGTATTTAGCCTTTTTTTTGTGTCTTCAACTTTTTGTTGGGCTTCTTTTAATTTGCCCATCATACCCATCATATCTCCAAACATAATATTCTTTGTTTTTAATTTATATTAGCAAAATTAGTATTTTGGTTGTTAATAAACTAAAAGGATTATTATGAAATCTTCGCATATTATCTTCTTAATATCACTTATTTTTGCTACCTCTTGTAAAAAAAATAACATGGCGACACTGGATACCAAAATACAAACACCTATTGCAGATAAAAAACCTGAAAAGTTAGAACAACATAGTGATGTTCGTGTTGATAATTATTTTTGGTTGAATGAACGAGAAAATCCACAAGTTATAGATTATTTAACTCAAGAAAATAATTATAATGATAAAATAACTGCGCATACCAAAAATTTTCAAACATCTCTGTTTGAAGAAATGAAAGGAAGAATTAAAGAAGATGACTCTTCGGTACCATATAAATTGAATGGATATTGGTATTTGACTAGGTATGAAAAGGGTAAAGACTATCCAATTTATTCAAGAAAAAAAGATTCTTTAGATGCAGAAGAAGAGATTTTGTTTGATTGTAACAAGGAAGCAGAAGGTCATAGTTATTTTAAGTTATCGGGTATTAATATTAGCCCAGATAACAAATTAGTAGCTTTTGGTGTAGATACAATAAGTAGACGTAAATATACTATTCGTATTAAAAACCTTGAAACAGGTGTTATTTATCCAGAAGTGATCGAAACAACTACAGGAGGTAGTACTTGGGCAGCAGATAGTAAAACGTTGTTTTATACCAAAAAGGACGATGAAACATTACGTTCTGATAAAGTTTATAGACATATTTTGGGGACCGAAGTTTCTGATGATGTAGAGATTTATAATGAGACTGATGATACCTATAATACATTTGTTTATAAAACTAAATCTAAAAAGTACCTGGTCATTGGTTCAAGTAGCACATTAACATCAGAATATCGTATTTTGAAAGCAGATGACCCTATGGGAGAATTTAAAGTTTTTCAACCAAGGGTACGTGGTTTAGAATACGGTATAGCACATTACGAAGATAGTTTTTATGTATTAACCAATGCAGACAGCGCTACCAATTTTAAATTGATGAAAGTTTCAGAGGGAAATACGCTTAAAGAAAATTGGGTAGATCTTATTCCTCATAGAAAAGATGTTTTGTTAGAAGATATCGATATTTTTAAAGATTACCTGGTAATAAGTGAGCGCTCTAATGGTCTTAATAAAATTAATATAAAACGATGGGACGGTAAAGCAGATTATTACCTTCCTTTTGATAATGAGACCTATACAGCTTATGTGAGTACTAATCCTGATTTTGATACCAAATCCTTACGATACGCATATAATTCTTTAACAACTCCTAATTCTGTTATTGATTTTGATATGGAAACCAAGGAAAAAGAAATTAAAAAAGAGCAAGAGGTACTAGGAGGTAAGTTTGATAAAAATAATTACCAATCAGAAAGAGTATGGGCAACGGCAGCAGATGGTGTAAAGGTTCCTATTTCTTTGGTATATAGAAAAGGAATCAAAAAAGATGGATCCAATCCATTATTACAGTACGGTTACGGTTCTTATGGTTCTACGATCGATCCTTACTTCTCTACTGTTAGGTTAAGCTTGTTAGACAGAGGGTTTATTTTTGCTATAGCACATGTTCGAGGTAGCGAATATTTGGGTAGATCCTGGTATGAGGATGGAAAGTTGTTTAAGAAAAAGAACACGTTTACAGATTTTATTGCGTGCTCAGAATATTTAATAAAAGAAAGTTATACATCGTCTGATCATCTATATGCCATGGGAGGATCTGCTGGAGGTTTATTGATGGGAGCTGTTGTTAATATGTCACCAGAATTATATAATGGAATTGTAGCAGCCGTTCCGTTTGTAGATGTGGTTACTACAATGCTTGATGATAGTATTCCTTTAACTACCGGTGAATATGATGAATGGGGTAATCCAAATGAAAAAGAGTATTATGATTATATGAAATCGTATTCTCCATACGATAACGTTAAGGCACAAGATTATCCTAATATGTTAGTTACAACAGGACTACATGATTCTCAAGTGCAGTATTGGGAACCAGCCAAATGGGTTGCAAAATTAAGAGAAATGAAAACCGATGAAAATTTATTGTTACTTCATACCAACATGGAAGCAGGGCATGGAGGGGCTTCAGGAAGATTTGAAGCACTAAAAGAAGTAGCCGAAGAATATGCCTTTTTACTAGATCTTGAAGGTATAAAAGACTAATTAAAAAAAATAATGTAACTTCGTACCGTTTTTGTAACAGTTTTGTAGTTCCCCCGTTTTTTATTCTATAGGACTGTATAAACACCAACTATATGAGAGAAGATATAAAGGCTTATAATAATATATTAGAACTTATTGGTGATACTCCACTTATAAAACTGAATAAGATTATGAAAGGCTTTCCGGGCAACTACTATGCAAAAGTAGAGTCATTTAATCCGGGCCATTCCTCTAAGGACAGAATAGCACTTTTTATTATAGAAGAAGCCGAGAGAAAAGGTATTCTTAAACCAGGCGATACTATTATTGAAACAACAAGCGGTAATACCGGTTTTAGTTTGGCAATGGTGAGCGTGATAAAAGGCTATAATTGTATCCTTGCAGTGAGTTCTAAATCCTCAAAAGATAAAATATCTATGCTCAAGAGCATGGGAGCAAAGGTTTATGTGTGTCCAGCAAATGTTCCTGCAGATGATCCACGATCTTATTATGAGGTTGCAAAAAGATTGCATAAAGAAAATCCTAATTCGGTATATATTAATCAATATTTTAATAAACTAAATATTGAAGCTCACTACAAATATACTGGTCCAGAGGTATGGAATCAAACTAATGGTAAGCTTACGCATTTTGTAGCTTGTTGCGGTACAGGAGGAACAATATCTGGTACAGCTAGATATTTGAAAGAGAAAAATGAACAAATTCGTATTCTCGGAATTGATGCCTATGGATCGGTTCTTAAAAAATATCACGAAACCAGAGAGTTCGATAAGAATGAAATTTACCCATATAGAATAGAAGGATTAGGTAAGAATTTAATTCCTAAAGCGACAGATTTCGATAGTATTGATAAATTCGAAAAGGTAAGTGATGAAGATAGTGCTCATACAACTAGAGAACTGGCAATCAAAGAAGGTTTGTTTTTGGGGTATACTAGTGGAGCAGCTTTGCAAGGGATAAAACAATTGGCAATGCGAGGAGAGTTTGATGAAAATAGTAATGTAATTGTAGTTTTTCCTGACCATGGATCTCGTTATATGAGTAAGGTATATAGTGATGAATGGATGAATGAACAAGGTTTTTTCGATACAGATTTAGAAGAAATAGATGTAGAGCTACAACAGGTTCAGTTTATAAAATAAATAAGAAGAAATAAAATAAAACATCCTCTATGTTAGAGGGTGTTTTTTATTTAATAATAAAAAACAGACATACATCATTTGCTTTTAAAAAGCATTTGTTTGATATTGTGAGGTTTAGGTTATTAAAGATTTAGAAGGTTTTCTATAAGCTTTTTGTGTTTATAGATTAGTAATTGTTAAAATGACACTTTATAAAAGTCAATACAAATATAATTATGTCATCAAATCAATTTTCCGTATTTTCGCACACTTATAAGAAACAATTTTTTGATAAATGAGAGATTTATTTGATAAGATTTACAAAGACAAAGGGCCATTAGGAAAGTGGGCAGATCAGGCAGAGGGATATTTTGTTTTTCCTAAACTAGAAGGTCCTATATCAAATAGAATGAGGTTTCAAGGGAGAGAAGTTATTACCTGGAGTATCAATGACTATTTGGGATTAGCCAACAAGGAAGAAGTTCGAAAGGTAGATGCAGAAGCTGCTGCAGCTTATGGTTCTGCTTACCCAATGGGAGCTAGGATGATGAGTGGTCATACCGATTTACACGAACAATTACAGGACGAATTGGCAGAATTTGTAGAAAAAGAGGCTACATATTTACTAAACTTTGGTTACCAAGGTATGGTTTCTACCATCGACGCGCTGGTTGGTAAAGACGATATTATTGTTTATGATGTAGATGCACATGCTTGTATTATTGATGGGGTAAGGTTACATCAAGGAAAAAGATATACTTATAGACATAATGATATAGAAAGTATTGACAAAAATCTTATGAGAGCTACAAAAATGGCCGAAAAGACTGGTGGAGGAATCTTATTGATTTCTGAAGGTGTTTTTGGGATGCGTGGTGAACAAGGTAGACTAAAAGAGATTGTAGCACTTAAGGATAAATATAATTTTAGACTGTTTGTAGATGATGCTCATGGTTTTGGAACTTTAGGAAAAACAGGAGCAGGAACAGGAGAGGAGCAAGGTGTACAAGATCAGATCGATGTGTATTTTGCGACTTTTGCTAAATCTATGGCAAGTACGGGAGCCTTTATTGCGGCTGATCAAGAGATTATTGATTACTTAAAATATAACTTACGTTCACAGATGTTTGCAAAGTCATTGCAAATGCAATTGGTAATCGGAGCGCTAAAGCGTTTGGATATGCTTAGAACAATGCCAGAACTGAAAGAAAAGTTATGGGAAAATGTAAATGCATTGCAGAACGGACTTAGAGAACGTGGATTTGATTTGGGAACTACACAAAGTTGTGTTACACCAGTATATCTAAAAGGTAGTATTCCTGAGGCTATGGCTTTGGTAAAAGACCTTAGAGAAAATCATGGTATATTCTGTTCTATAGTAGTGTACCCAGTAATACCAAAAGGATTGATATTACTTAGGTTAATTCCAACTGCATCACATACGATGGAAGATATAGAAGAAACTTTAATAGCTTTCTCTGCAATACGTGAACGTTTAGAAAATGGAACGTATAAAAAGATTTCTGCAGCTGTAACTGCAGCAATGGGAGAATAATAAGATATATTTAAAATATAAAAAGCGCTTAGAAAATAATTTCTAAGCGCTTTCTTATTTTTGGTAAAAAAAGCAACAAAGCACAATATTGCCTTTTTTTACTATTTTAAAGTTGCTATGAAGATAAAAGAAACTTTTTAAGTTCTTCGTAACTGTTAATTGCAATACTATGTTTTTCTTTATTAATAACATTTTGGATTTGAGTTGGTATATCCACAGTAGTATCCAAAGTGTTTTCTACAATATCTAAAAATTTAACCGGGTGTGCTGTTTCTAAAAACACGCCGTATTCATTATTCTCTAATTTATAATCCTTAAGACCCAAATATCCAATAGCACCATGAGGATCGGTAATATATCCAGAATTATTAAATACGGTGGTCATAGCCTCTTTGGTTTGTAGATCGCTATAGCTGTATGCAGAAAACTTACCTTTTAAAGTATTAAAGTTATTGTCAAAAAGTTGTTGTATTCTAACAAAATTACTAGGATTACCAACATCCATAGCGTTAGAAATCGTGGCAACAGATGGTTTTGGCTCATATTTTTCGGTTTCTAAATACCGAACAACCGTATCATTACTATTGGTGGCAGCAACAAAGTGTTTTACAGGAAGTCCAAGTTTTTGAGCAACGATTCCAGCACAGATATTACCAAAATTACCACTAGGAACAGAAAAAACAACTTCTTTATTCTTTTGTTTTATTTGTTTGTAGGCAAACAAAAAATAAAACAATTGTGGTAACCACCTTGCTACATTGATAGAGTTGGCAGAAGTTAATTGTTTATAATCTGTGATGCTAGTGTCAAGAAATGCAGTTTTTACCATATCCTGACAATCGTCAAAAACACCATCTACTTCGAGTGCAGTAATGTTTTGTCCAAGAGTTGTTAGTTGTTTTTCTTGAATATCACTTACTTTTCCGCTAGGGTATAAGATAACTACGTTTACACCATTAACACCTAAAAAACCATTAGCCACTGCACCTCCAGTATCACCAGAAGTAGCTACAAGAACAGTAACATTATTTTTGTTGTTTTTGTTGAAATACCCTAGACATCTTGCCATAAATCTTGCTCCGACATCTTTAAACGCCATTGTTGGACCATGAAAAAGCTCTAAGGTTCCTATATTATCTTCAATATTTACAACGGGAAAATCAAAACTTAATACGTCTGCTAGAATATCCTTAAGAATAGGTTCAGGAATTTCATCACCTACAAATTGTTGTATTGCTTGATAGGCGATCTCTGCGTTATCAAGCGAAGTAATGGTTTCAAAAAATGATGCTGGTAAAGGAGTTATATTTTCAGGAAAATAAAGTCCTCTATCTGGCGCTAATCCATTGATGACAGCGTCAGAAAAAGATACTTTGGGTGAGTTATTATTTAAGCTATAGTATTGCATTGCTTTTTGTTCTTTTTGTTTCGAAGGCTTTTTTTATGCCTTACTAATCTCTTTTTGATAGGAGAAGTAATCCTTTTAATTCTTTTTTTTGTTAGTTTAAAATTTTAACTCCTTGCGCGTTTATTTCTGAAATATGAATGTCGAAGTTAATTCCGGTTTTAGTGTACACATCTTCGATGGCACTGGCTACTTTTGTAGCGGTGTCCTTTCCTTTGCTTAAAGCAAATACGGAAGGCCCAGATCCAGATATTCCAGAACCTAAAGCTCCGTTTGCTATTGAAGCTTCTTTTATGGTATCGAACTCAGGAATTAATATAGATCGTAACGGTTCTATAATTACGTCGTTAAGACTTCTTCCAATAAGTTGATAGTCTTCTGTGTATAGCCCTGCTACTAATCCACCAACATTTCCCCATTGTTGAATAGCTTTGTTAAGTGTTACCTTATGTTTGATCACCGATCTGGAATCAGATGTTTTTACTTCAATTTGTGGATGAATAACTGTCATAAATAAATCCTGAGGAGAGTTTAGTTTTATGACGTCTAGAGGAGTGTAGCTGCGAACCAACGTAAATCCCCCCATAAGTGCAGGAGCAACATTGTCTGCGTGGGCATTACCACTGGCCAATTTTTCTCCTTCCATAGCGAATTGTATTAATTCGAGTGGTGTAAAAGGAGAATCCAAGAGGTGATTTACAGCCCAGACTGCACCTGCACTACTAGCAGCACTGCTGCCTATACCGCTTCCTGCTTTTATTTTTTTATAAATTTCAATCTCGACTCCTATTGCTGTATCAAGTTTTGCTAGTAATGCTTCGGTGGCAACACCTGCTACATTTTTATGAGTTTCTAACGGGAGGTTTGCTCCGTCAATTTTAGTAATTTTTACACCTGGTTCGTTGGTAAGAGTAATCACCATTTCATCACCAACATTATCTAGGCAACAGCCCAAAACATCAAATCCGCAGGATAAGTTTGCGACAGTAGCGGGAGCAAATATTTTTATACTTTTCATTAAAATGGTTTTATTTTGTGTGAATATATTTTTCTATTGGTTATATACATATTACCTCAAAATTATTCATTTAAATTACTTTTGCCAACTCTAATAATATCAGCAAAAATACCTGATGCAGTAACATCTGCACCTGCACCAGCTCCTTTTACGATTAAAGGTTGTTTTGGATACCTATCTGTATAGAACAGAACAATATTGTCACTACCTTCTAGGTTGTAAAATGGATGATCTGTTGGTATATGTTGTAATCCTACTTTTGCATTTCCGTTTTCATATTGCGCGACATACTTAAGGCGGCAATCTTTTTTATTGGCAGCATTAAAAATACTTTCAAAATGACTTTCGTTATTTTTTATTGAATTTAAAAAATCATCAACATTAGTTGTGTTAAGGCTTTCTTCTGGTAAAAAAGAATCGTTTTCTATATCTTCTAGTTCCATTACTTTTCCGCTTTCTCTTGCAAGAATTAGAATTTTACGAGCTACATCGATACCACTCAAATCAATTTTTGGATCTGGTTCTGTATAGCCTTCTTCCTGGGCCTGTTTAACGATATTGTGAAAAGTTACGCCTTCTTTGTAGTTGTTGAATACAAAATTCAGACTACCTGATAATACAGCTTGTATTTTATGGATATTATCCCCAGAATCGATCAGATTATTAAGTGTATTGATTATGGGTAAGCCTGCGCCTACATTGGTTTCGTACAAGAAAGATGTGTTAAATTTTCGAGATAAATTCTGTAACTCATTGTAGTTGACATATTCATCTGCACATGCAATTTTATTACAAGTGACCACCGCAATACTTTCTGCTAAGTAGTGCTTGTATATTTTGGCAATATCTGGATTTGCAGTATTATCAACAAAAATAGAATTACGTAAATTCATATCTTTTGCTTTTGTAAAGAAGGATGAAGCATTTGCATCTTCGCCTTCTGGTAATTGCTGCTGCCAGTTATTTAAATCAATTCCGTTTTCGTCAAAAATCATTTTACGAGAATTAGACATTCCTATAACTCGTATTTTAAGACGTAATTTTTCCTTTAGGTATTCATTTTGTTGCTGAAGCTGTTCAAGTAATTTACTACCTACATTTCCTACTCCGGTAACAAATAAGTTTAATTGCTTAGTTTCAACCTCAAAAAATCGCTCATGTAGTACATTTAGCGCTTTTTTGATGTCTTTTTCTTCAATAACTACAGAAATATTTTTTTCTGACGCTCCCTGAGCAATTGCTCTAATATTTACATTGTTTTTACCAAGGGTACTAAACATTTTACCACTTAATGACTGGTGTTGGTACATATTATCACCTACTAGTGCTACAATGGCAATATCATTTTCTATTTTTACTGCTTCTAGTTGCTTTTTCGAAATTTCAAATTCAAACGTAGTATCGAGTATTTCTTTTGCAATTTCGGCTTCAGAAGATTCTACTGCCAAACATATAGAGAGTTCTGATGATGCTTGTGTGATAAGTATCACATTAATGTTTTTTAATGATAGGGCCTCGAACAAACGTTTAGAAAACCCCGGGATACCTACCATTCCGCTACCTTCTAGAGAAATGATCGAAGTATTGTCTATATGACTAATTCCTGTTACTGCTTTTTTTCTACCATCGACATTTCGTGTAATTAGTGTACCATGATCTTCTGGATCAAAAGTGTTTTTTATGACGATAGGAATGTTCTTATCTAATACCGGATGAATAGTAGGAGGGTAGATTACTTTGGCTCCAAAATGAGATAACTCCATAGCTTCTTGATAAGAAATATGAGGTACCGGTTTGGCTTGTTTCACAATTTTTGGATTTGCAGTATACATACCGCTTACATCTGTCCAGATTTGTAATTCCTTGGCATTGGTTGCGGCGGCTAGAATTGCAGCTGTAAAGTCAGATCCACCTCTACCTAATGTGGTAGGTTCTCCATCTTGATTTCGTGCAACAAAACCAGGAAATATTACCACACTATGTTTATTGGTATCTGTAAATTGAGTAATGTTATCATTGGTTTTTTTGTAATCTACAGAAACTTTAGAGTTTACAATTTTAACAATAAGTTCTCTAGTGTCCTTTCTTATAACATCCAACCCTTTTACTTTTGCAGCTTCTGTAATAATAAAAGATGATAGTAACTCGCCAAAACTAGCGATTACGGCTTCTGTTTTTTCTGATAATTCACTTAGTAGAAATACGCCTTCACATAAAGACTCGAGTGTGTTAAGTTCTGCCTTAACCTTACTCATTATGGCACTTTGAGAAGTAACAGGAATAAGATTTTTTACAGCTGTAAGGTGTATCTTTTCTATTTCTTCAAGTACATTTTTATAGTTTTCGTTGTTTGCAGCAGCTTCGGTACCGGCTTGAATTAATAAATCAGTAATGCCACCCATTGCAGAAACTATAACATATATAGGTTCTTTAGTTAGTTTTTGTTTGATGATATCTATAACACTGTCTATAGCCGTAGCATTTTTGACAGAAGAACCTCCAAATTTCAGAACGTTCATAATATTTTTTGGATTGTATTAGTATTAATTTTTGTCGTAGTTTTTTAGGTTGTATTATAAACTACTTTTTGTACGTGGTGATATATAAATGATTAACCCCTAGGGGTAATAGTAATGCCTGTAGTACGTGTAATAGAAGAAATCTCAGATATAAAAATCTTAAGTGATAAAATTGAGATGATAATGGTACTAAACATTTGATATCGTACTTTATAAGTTCAAATGTATAATTTTTTACATTTAAAGAAAACTAAATTGGGAGGTTATATTTACTTTTGTCAATTCGATAGCTAAAAATTGAAATTGTTATAAAATTCTCATAAAATCAAATAAAACAGGTGTAATTACAATCATATTTAATAATCTTTTTAAAGGATAATTATACGATAAAGTCTTTGTAGACTTATTTTAAATAAAATTAAAACAAATGAAAATATTTTCTGCGCAACAAATGCGTAATGCCGATGAGGCAACAATGAAATCAGAAAAAATAACTTCTATAGAACTAATGGAGCGGGCTGCGAATCAGGTTTTTAATTTGATTCATAATAAATTACAGGGGTCTCCTGTATTTATTCATGTTTTTTGTGGTATAGGAAATAATGGAGGTGATGGTTTGGTGGTTTCGAGATTGTTGGTAGAACATGGTTATAATGTAAAGACTTATATTGTCAATTTCAGTGAGAACAGATCTTCAGATTTTTTGGTAAATTATGATCGACTAAAAGAAATTGATAAAACTTGGCCAATTCAAATCAAATCTGAAGAAGATTTCCCACAATTACAACAACAGGACATTGTTCTTGATGCTATTTTTGGTATTGGTCTGAATAGACCTATTGTACCATGGGTGATTTCTTTAATAAAGCATATTAATGCCACGAGAGTTTTTAAGATATCAATAGATATTCCTTCTGGTTTGTATGCAGATAAAGCTCCTGATGATCCAGAAGGGGTTATTTTTGCCAATGTAACGGTTACTTTTCAGTTACCAAAATTGGCGTTCTTTTTGCCTCAAACAGGGATGTATTCTCAGGACCTTCAAGTCATTGATATTGGACTTGATCGAGACTTCTTAAATAAAACGCCTGGTTTTGCTACCCTTATCGGAAAAAATGAAGTATTACCAATATACAAACCAAGACATAAGTATAGTCATAAAGGTACTTATGGGCATAGTGTCATTATAGGAGGGAGTTATGGTAAAATTGGGAGTGTTATTTTGGCTAGTAAAGGGGCCTTAAGAATAGGAGCTGGTTTGGTAACATCTTATATTCCTGAATGTGGGTATGATGCTATGCAATCGACTTTACCTGAAGCTATGGTGATTACAGATGGAGATGATGAATTAGAAGAAATTACGCTTGATTTTACACCCTCTGTTATAGGAATAGGTATTGGTTTGGGGACTCATGATAAGACGGTAAATGCGTTAAAAGAATTTCTTTCAGAAAATAAATTACCATTGGTTATAGATGCAGATGGCATTAATGTACTGGCAGAACATAACGATATGTTAGCGCATCTTCCTAAATTAACAGTTCTGACACCACACCCAAAAGAATTAGACCGTTTAATAGGGCCATGGCAAGATGATTTTGATAAAATCCATAAAACCAAAGAGTTCTCTAAAAGCCACGATTGTATTGTTGTTATAAAAGGAGCAAATTCTATTACCGTATATGGAGATCAATTGTATGTTAATACAACGGGTAATCCTGGTATGGCGACAGCGGGTAGCGGAGACGTACTTATGGGAATGATTACAGGCCTAATTTCGCAGGGATATGATCCTTTACAAGCAGCTGTTTTTGGAGTGTATTTGCATGGTAAAGCAGGAGATATCGCCGTACATAAAACCAGTTTTGAAGGTTTAGTGTCGAGTGATATTATTGATCATATAGGAGTAGCACTAATAGATTTGTTCACACAACCAAAACCACCTGCTAACGCAGAGCAACAAGCTAAGTAGTGTATGTGATTTTTTTAGATACATTAGAAATAAAACTCCTATTACTATTTAAAAACGTTTTAGGAGTTTTTTAGTCTTATTTCAGTAAAAGCATTATTTTCTAGGGTGAAAATTATGGATAACTTCTTTTAGGTGACTCGTGTCTACATGCATGTAAATTTCTGTTGTTGTAATACTCTCATGCCCCAACATAAGTTGTATGGCTCTTAAATCGGCTCCGTTTTCAAGTAAATGTGTGGCAAAAGAATGTCTAAAAGTATGTGGACTTACTTTTTTTTGTATTCCAGATTTCTCTACTAACCTTTTAATAATAGTAAAGATCATAGCTCTGGTCAACTGTTTACCTCTCCTATTTAGAAACAAGGTATCTTCATGCCCTTTTTGAATTATAAGATGAGCTCTAATTTCTGTAATATATAGGTTGATATATTTTTTGGTAATATCTCCTATAGGCACGAATCGTTGTTTATCTCCTTTACCCGTTACTTTGATATAACCTTCTTCAAAAAAAAGACTAGACAATTTTAGATCAGTTAGTTCGCTTACTCGTAAACCACAACCGTATAATGTTTCTATTATTGCTCTATTGCGCTCTCCTTCTGGTGTGCTTAAATCAATCTGAGCTATAATATCATCAATTTCATCTACAGACAGCGTATCGGGAAGTTTTCTGCCTATTTTTGGAGCTTCTATAAGTTCCATGGGGTTAGATTCTCTATAATCTTCGAAAACAAGATAATTAAAGAAACTTTTTAATCCAGAAATAATCCTTGATTGCGAACGAGGATTGACCAATTTTGCAGTTTCAAAAATGAATTGTTGCAGTATTTCTTTTTGTATAGTAAGTGGCGAGGAGTCTATTTTTTGATCTTCCAGAAATTTTAATAATCGTTCTATGTCTAGTGTATAATTAACAATAGAGTTTTCAGAAAGCCCCCTTTCAATTTTTAGATAGTGAGTATAATCCTTTATAGCGTGATTCCATTTCATTAACACGAATATAAAAAAACCATCTTAAGGGTACTTAAGATGGTTTTAAAATAATTTAGAAATATAGTTTTTTAGAACTTGTATACTAAACCTAAAGTTATGTCTTCCAGGTTAACATTTAAGTCAAAGTTGTCTTGAGACTCTGCTCCATCTGTATCAGCTTTTTCTGTAGCATATCTAAGTGCACCCCAGAAAGCTTCTAAAGCAAAGTTGTTACCAATGAAATAGCTAACACCAGGTCCACCCCCGATACCAAAACCGTTGTTGGTAACATCGGTAGTACCATTGTCTTGATTGGTAGATCGGTAGTCAGCGCCAAATTCACCAAATACAGAAAATTTACTAGCAGGAGAGAAGTAATATCTTCCAAACGCACCTACAGAAAAAGCATTGGTTTTATCTTCAGTAGAACCTAATTCTTCTTTTTGACTAGTAAAACCTAATTTTCCGCCAATTGCAATGTTTTCAGAAACAAAGAAACCAACTCTTGGAGCAACAGTAAAAGAATTCTCTTTTCTTTCTCCAAACTTTTCAGAGCTAAAACCTACGTTACCAGAAATAAATACATCTCCATTGGTAAAACCAGCTGTTTTTTCGTCTTGTGCACTAGCAGTAGCAAAACTTGCAAAAGCAAGTGCAGTTAAAAGTAATTTTCTCATAATTGTTTTTGTTTGTTTTAAAATTTTAGGATGCAAATGTATTATTTTATACTTGTAATAAAAGTAAAAAAGATGATTTTGTTTTTATAGAAGTTAATCTACCTGATCATAGATATGTACTGACTAGTTTATAATATTTTTTAGTCGACATAAAACTAATAAGTTATAAAATGTTTACTGCAAAGACTGTAAAAAAACCATAAATGTAATATGGGATAGCTTTGAATCATATAGTTTAGCGTGCTCAAATAGAAAACACTTTAATTAAATTATTATCTAATCATGAAAAAACTATTACTATTTGCTGTATTGACTTCTTTAAGCTTAGTATCAAACGCACAAGAAGAAGAAATTAGATTTGGGGCAAAAGCAGGGATTAACTTTGCAACTATTACAGGGGATGAAACCGATAATGTTGGTGGAAAAACAGGGTTTCATGTAGGAGCTGTTGTAGAAATTCCTCTTTCAGAAAAATTCGCTTTTCAACCAGAAATATTATACTCTACTCAGGGATCTAAATACGAAAGTTCTTTTGAAGTATTTAATGAGACAACAACAGAAGAAACTACAACAAAATTAAATTACTTAAACATTCCATTAATAGGTAAATTTTATATCGTAGAAGGTTTTAGTTTACAGGCAGGACCGAAAGTAGGTTTCCTTTTATCTGCAAAGAGAGAACAAGAGGATACTGATAGCGAAGGAACAGAAACTGAAGATGTAGATATCAAGGATACTACAAAAGGGTTAGATTTTGGTGTTAATTTTGGTTTAGGGTATCAAATGGATATGGGACTTTTCTTTGATGCACGTTATAATTTAGGTTTATCCAATATTAATGATATAGAAGGATCTAGTGCTAAAAATCAAAATAATGTAATTCAATTATCTATTGGGTATAAGTTCTAAATTTTACGATTCAACAAACAAGACAATCAAAAAGCATCTCGATTTTTCGAGATGCTTTTTTGTACACAAACTCTGGATTTTTAAAAAATAAAACTACTTTTGGGTAGAAAAGCTTTTTACTATGAGAACTATTTTTTTTGGTATTACTTTGCTAATTACTACTTTTTTGCATGCTCAGGAAGAAGAAGAAATTTTGTATACGAGAGCAGGATTTAAAATAGGTGCAAATTATGCTACTATTAATGGGGATATAAATGATGTTGATCCAAGATTTCGTTTGCATTTGGGAGCTGTTATTGAGTTTCCAATACTATCCCGTTTTTATATTCAGACAGAAGTGTTGTATTCTGCACAAGGATATACTTTTGAAGAGGAGGGAGTAGAAAATAAAATAAGCTTAAATTATCTTGCATTACCTGTCATGACTAAGTTCTATATAACGAATCAAATTAGTTTAGAAACTGGTCCTCAATTAGCAACATTAGCTAATGCTACCACTTCTGCAGAGGATCCCACAGACGAGTTTTATAATTCGTTCGAGAGTTTTGATTTTGGTTGGGGGTTTGGTGGGAGTTACATGTTAGAAAGTGGCTTGTTTTTTCAGGCAAGATATGTAATGGGGTTAACCAATATAAATGCAATAGATACGATAGATATAACCAATAAGCATGGTGTTGGCCAGCTTTCTGTAGGGTATTTATTTAAAACAAAAAATAATAGAAGACAGGATGATCAAACGTTTTAGGTGATCCAAATCAAAATTTTTACATGAAACTACTTATTCTTAATGGTCCAAATTTAAACCTCCTTGGGAAACGAGAACCTGGAGTGTACGGAAGTCAAACTTTTGAAGAATACTACAAACAATTACAAACTCGATTTCCAAATGTAGATTTATCCTATTTTCAATCCAATATTGAAGGAGAATTGATTACCAAAATTCAGGAAGCCGATGACCAGTATGATGGTGTTATTCTTAATGCAGGGGCCTATACACATACGTCTATTGGCATTGGTGATGCAATAAAAGCTGTTGCTACACCTGTAATAGAAGTGCATATCTCTAATACCTTTGGTAGAGAAGAGTTTAGACATCAATCTTATATATCACCCAATGCAAAAGGAGTGATTCTGGGGTTTGGACTACAGAGTTATGAGTTGGCAATTCAAAGTTTTAACACTCATTAAAAGAAGGCATAGAAGGTATTATATTTTATAAGGGATCTATTTATTTAAATAAATCCCGAATAATGATTTTAAAATATAGGCTTAGTACGTATGTATATAAAACAAAATAGTAACGTATGACCTTATGTTATTAAGCGATAGCGGGCTTTTCCTAAACTTACACTATCAATACTAAGCCTATATTTAAACTAATTTAAGCTAAGCTTGCCAATGCTTCTACTTCTGTTGTAAGGTTCTCTTGGTAAAGAGCACTTAATGACTGAACAGAAATGGTAGCATCACTACTGTTTTGTGTGCTATCTGCATTTATCCAAACAATTTGCTGACCGTTACCTTGTAGGCTAAAAGGTTGAGATTGAGTTTCAGAAGTAATCACTTCTACCAAACTCTGAGTATCTCCTGCATATTTTATTACTGTATTTGGATCAACTAATTTGTTTACAATGATAACTTGTGCTTTATGCTCTGTAAACTGTACTGATGTAAACTGATTGATATTACTTTGGATTTGCCCAGAATACCAGTGTGATTCTGGTACAGCATAAAAACGAGTAAACTTCTGGAAACCTTGCTCCTGACCGTTTAATGGTAGTTGCTTATTGTTGATTCCTTCTGTATCTAAAGGCATTTTTACACTTCCTATAAAAGCTTGAATTTTAGCTCCTTGATTTCCATTTGTAACAGAAGCAGAAACTGTATTAGTTTGACTTCCATCAACAAAACATAACGCAGCCAATCCTTGATTCATAGTAGTACCAGGAACGATTACTTGAATGGGTGGCTTAGAATTTGACCAAACTACATTTACTGTAGTATTGGCATCATTTCCTGCTGCATTGTAAAAAAATAAACAATATAATTGCCCATTATTTAGACTTCCGTTACTTGTTGCAGTTGTCCCTTCTTCAAGCTCAATTAATCTACCGTTGTTCCAGTTAATTGTTGACATAGTTTATTAGTTTTAATTGTAATCCCTACTCTAATTAAAAAAGATTTTCGGGTGCCTCTTTTTTGTAATCAAAAAATGATGATAGTAGCTACTCAATCGAATATTTTACTTCTGATTACGGTTGGTTTAATGCTCATTAATGATGTGCTAAATCGTGTGATTTACATACTAAATGTATAAATTAATTCTAATAAAATCTTACGGAAATCTAGCCATATATTTACGTTTTGAAACTAGTTGGTTTTGAGTTATTGACTTGTCAAACAGATGTTTAATCTGTATTATGTATACGGGATGTGGTCTGTATTTTAAGTAGGTGTTTTGAAAGTCTTATGTAAAGGTTAAATGTTTATTTAAGTCTTTTTTTTGGTCAAACCAAAAAGAAAGTTAAAATGATCATTTTATGATGAAATTCTTGTTTTGAAATGCTAAAAATGAATGGTAATTGATGATGAAATGATACGATTTTATGAGTAACTGTTATTCACACGTTTTTATAAATTGTTAGTAATACAATTGTATTTTTTGAAAACACTCTCAAAAGTTTTTACAATAAGAAATGCCTTACTATTTCAGTAAGGCATTTCTTTGTAATGGTATATTATAAATAGCTATTATAGATGAATTACTTCATCATAAGCATCTGCTACTGCTTCCATTACTGCTTCACTCATGGTTGGGTGGGGATGGATAGCTTTTAGCACTTCATGCCCCGTTGTTTCTAATTTTCTTCCAAGAACAGCTTCTGCAATCATATCGGTAACACCGGCACCTATCATATGGCAACCTAACCATTCTCCGTATTTTGCATCAAAAATTACTTTTACAAAACCGTCTTTGGTCCCTGCAGCGCTCGCTTTTCCAGAAGCAGAGAAAGGAAATTTACCAATTTTCAATTCGTATCCTGCTTCTTTGGCTTGTTTTTCTGTCATCCCTACACTTGCAATTTCGGGTGATGCATAGGTACAACCAGGAATATTACCATAGTCGATAGCTTCAACGTTCATTCCTGCTATTTTTTCTACACAAGTAATTCCTTCTGCAGAGGCAACATGCGCTAATGCAGGACCGGGTACTACATCTCCAATTGCGTAGACTCCTGGGATATTAGTTTGATACCAATCATTAACTACGATTTTATCTCTATCGGTTGCAATTCCTAATTCTTCTAGTCCAATGTTTTCGATATTAGTTTTAATACCTACTGCCGATAAAACAATGTCTGCTTCCAGGATTTCTTCTCCTTTTTTGGTCTTTACAGTTGCTTTTACGCCATCACCACTGGTATCAACACTTTCTACAGAAGAATTGGTCATTACTTTGATTCCTGCTTTTTTGAAGTTACGGGCAAATTGCTTCGATACTTCTTCATCTTCCAGAGGAACCAGGTTAGGTAAAAATTCTACAATAGTAACTTCTGTTCCCATTGCGTTATAGAAATGAGCAAACTCTACACCAATCGCACCAGATCCCACAACAATCAATTTCTTGGGTTGTGTTGGCAACGTCATTGCTTCTCTGTATCCAATTACTTTTTTACCATCTTGCGGTAAGTTTGGTAATTCTCTGGATCTTGCTCCCGTAGCGATAATGATATTTTTTGCTTCATAGTCAGTCTCTTTTCCATCGGCAGCTGTTACAGTAACTTTTTTACCTGCTTTTAGCTTACCAAACCCTTCGATCACATCGATCTTATTCTTTTTCATAAGAAACTGCACACCTTTGCTCATTCCGTCTGCAACACCACGACTACGTTTTACTACTGCATCAAAATCTTTGTCAAATTTTTCTACCGTTAATCCATAGTCAGAAGCGTGTTTCAGGTAATCAAATACCTGTGCACTTTTTAATAATGCTTTTGTGGGTATACATCCCCAGTTAAGGCAAACGCCTCCCAGGTTTTCTTTTTCTACTACAGCGGTTTTAAAACCTAATTGTGAAGCTCGTATTGCGGTTACATATCCTCCAGGACCACTACCTAAAACGATGATATCATATGTGCTCATAAATGTGTTTATTTTTGAAGCCACGAATTTAAGGATAATTAGGATAATCAGAAAACGATTTAGGCTTTCCTTAATTTATTTGGTATAACTAGGAGAGTAAATTGTTATAAAAATAAAAACACGATGCCTATGGACACGATGTTAGTTTCTTAATTGTTAAATATTACTACGAAGTTTTTGACCTAGTAAATAAATTCCATATCAAATCTGGAATGACTCACTTTATTAATTAGATAATTCTCATCAACGGGGTAACAAAAGAATAAAAACTATTACTTAATAAATGAGTCATGTTGCAAAACGCTTGAGTCATGTTGCAAAATGCTTGGGATGTGTTACAAAATGCTTGGGACGTGTTACAAAATGCATAGTACGTGCTACAAAATGAATGAGTCACGTTACAAAATACATGAGTTGCATTACAAAACTCCTAAGTAACACCAGTTAATAGATAAGATGTGCGTTTTAGAATATTAATATTATCTTGTTATCAGTAGGTTAGGTGTTGTTGTGTCTTGTACTTTTTAAGGTGGATCATTACACCGATTTTCTGTAAATCCGTGCTTACTTTCGGTAATGGCGAGTTACTTCTCTTGTAGACTACCTTCCTTTCCATCTACTTTTACATCAACAACACAATCAATCTTGATAGACATGTTGTATTAGAGAAAAAATAAAGGAAAAAGAAGATGAATACACAAGTAAAATGTTTACCCCCAGGCATAAAAAAATTAATTAATGATACCAATGCATTGGAAGAACTTTATGAGTTCATTTATCCCAGATTTAAATCTTATATACTTAAAAAAGGGGGAAGGGTAGAAGATGCTCAGGATATTATGCAAGAAGCTATATTGCAATTGTTAATGGTACTTAAGGGTAAACCCTCCTGTATACATTCTAATGTTAGAAATTATCTATTTGGTATTTGCAAAAATCTTTGGAGAACACATTTGCAAATCACAGAAAAACTGCAATACATACCAGAGGTATTCGATTCTGTAGGTTTTGGAAAGAACGATATCTTGGATCAACTTATTAATAAAGATGAAAAAGCTGTATTCAAAAAATACTATAACCAATTAGGAGAAAATACTCAAAATCTATGGGAACTGTATTTTGACGGTAAGAGTGCCAGAGAAATAGCTTCTATAATGGGGTTTTCTGAAGGATATGTGCGTAAAAAGAAATGCGAATCCAAAAAGAGATTGTTTAAAATGATAGCAAACGATCCTGTATACTTAGAGTGGGTAGCGTGATTATCATTTATGAGTTGTTACATTATATCTGCCATGACAAACAACAACAAATTATAAAGGCTCAAAATTACTTTGAGCCTTTATATTTTATATAATAATATTTTGAGTCCTGAAAGTTTTATATTTTTTTAAAGATTATTTAGTGTTATTTTATAATTCCAAATGTAGTGCTTTCTGTACGGCATTAAAATCAGATAAATCTATCTTGGTATTTTTGGCAAAATTAGCAGGAACAACCACAATTCTAAACTTTTGATTATCTGTAAGATCTGCAGGAACCAAATCAGGGTTATTACTTTCTAATAAAATATCAACATCTCCAATGGTATAATTAAATCTATATTGTACAGAAGTATCAGCATTATCATTTAGGAATATAGTGACCGTAGGTAATGGTTCCCAGACTTCAAGTTGATTGTCAACATTTTCTCTACGATAAACCAATACCACATCAGAATCAAAAATATTTTCTGGAAATTCAAAGCGCGTTCCGTATTCATTATTAGGCGTAAAATCAACTGTGGTCTCAAATGTGAGTCCAATAGTATCATTATCGACACGATCATCATCGTTAGAACAAGAAGTAAGCATAACCGCCATCAAGCATACCAAAGTGAAAATTTTTCTCATACGTGTTTTTATTTGTTAATTATTGCTTTTTATCAAAATCGATACTTACAGAGTTTACACAATAACGCTGTCCTGTTTGCGTAGGGCCATCGTTAAAAACATGGCCAATATGTCCACCGCAATTCGAACAAACGATTTCTGTGCGTATCATCCCATGAGAGGTATCTCTAATATATTCTATTGCACCTTCTATAGATTCATCAAAACTTGGCCATCCGCAGCCAGAATCAAACTTTGTTGCACTATCAAAAAGTGGCGTATTACATCCCATACATAGATAGGTTCCTTTTTCGGAATGCATATTATAAGCTCCGGTAAAAGGTCTTTCGGTTCCTTTTTCTCGTAGCACTTTATACTGCTCTTCAGTTAGTTGCGATTTCCAGTCGGTTTCTGATTTATGTATTGGGTATTTACTCATTATTGGTTTTGGTTGGTTTAAAAATCAAGGCATCTCCATTAATACAATGCCTCATACCGGTAGTTTCTCTAGGGCCGTCGTTAAAAACATGTCCTAAATGCCCACCACAGGTACTACATAATAATTCTGATCTTGCATATCCTAATTTGTAATCTACATCCTTATCAACATTTCCTTTTACAGCTCTGTCAAAACTTGGCCACCCCGTTCCGCTATCAAATTTATATTTGCTTTCATATAACGGTGTATTACATCCCGCACAATGAAATGTACCAGAGGCATATAATTTGTTTAATAGGCTAGAATGAGGCCTTTCGGTTCCTGCCTGTCTCAAGATATAATATTGTTCGTTGGTCAGTATTTTTTTCCATTCTGCATTGGTCTTAGATACTTCGTAAACCTTTTTGGTGGTTTTGCTTTCTTTTTGAGCAGTTCCTGTACAACTTATTGCTAATATAGCCATCATTACTAAAATAACACGTTTCATAATTCTCTGTTTTAATTGAATATTTATATAACGAGTAGTCGTACAAAAATATGATACATAACCAATCAATAACTATTCCAAAATAAATTTTAATATTTTTTCTATAACATCTTTGTTTCCTAAGATTTTTCTGTGGCCCAATTGTTCGGTAATCAAAAGTTCACCATTTTTTAAATTATCAGCTATTTCATGCGCAGCACTATAATGTACATCTACATCATTTTTATCATGAATTACCAGGGTTGGTATAGTAACGTCTATGGCAGATACGGCTCCAGAATAGTTGTCAATATCCTCGCCATATTGGTCATCAAAATAGGCTTTGATAAGACGGCCTACATTTTGTCCTAATTGCAGGTTTTTTACAAAATTTTTGGTCACTTCTGTAATACTATTGGCAGTACCTATAATGATAAGTCTTTTAATTTGAAGTCCACATTTGGTAGCTCTTAGTAAAGACATTCCGCCCAAGGAATGTCCTATAGCAGCTTCAAAGGGGCCATGTGTTTTTTCTAATTGGTAAATAGTTTCTATAAAAAAAGGCAGCATACTTCGTTTACCTGGGGCATCTCCATGCGCAGGAGCATCAAAACTGATCGTACTATATCCTTGTTGTAAAAGAGCTTCAGCAATTTTTGATAGTTGTGTGCCACTACCAGACCAACCATGAACCAAAAGAACTTTTTTGGGTGAATCCCCAAAAGTATAAACGACTACTTTTCGTCTGATAGTATTAATATAGATATTCTCTTTTTTACTGTTTTGATGCATTCCTTTTTCTCTATCAGGTCTTTTGTAACTATAGGGTGTTAAAAATATCCTGGCAGCAAATCTTGAAGCCAAAAATGGAGAGATCCAATTTAGTATTTTGGCAGTATGTACGATTGATTTTGGTATTAAAAGTGCCTGTACTGGGATTAAATCTTTTTCAGTTTTTGTCATTAAAATTGCTATTTACTTCATGTTTTACCGAATGGTGGGTGATTGCTAATTTCAAAATTAAAATATGAGCGTAACCAAAATTAATAATTATGATTAATTAACATTCTGAAATGTATCGGGATAGACTATAATTTCTATCCTAAATTAGATTTGCATGTAAATTATAAAAAAATGAAGAAATATATTTCATTAATTCCTTCATTTAACCTTTAAAAGTACTTAATTTTGTTGCTTATTTTTAATAGAAGCTTCATGGGATTAAAACCCGCAGAGATACATAATAAAGGTAGGAAAGTTTTATATGATTATCAACAACGTGATATCGATAAGATTTTTAAGCGCTTAAATGAATTTCCCGAAAAATACAATTTGTTGTATCAACTTCCTACAGGAGGAGGGAAGACTGTTATATTTTCTGAAATAGTAAGGAGATATACCGAAACTACCAAAAAGAAGGTGGTTGTTCTTACGCATCGTATAGAGCTTTGTGGGCAAACTTCTAAAATGCTTACCGAATTTAAGGTAAAGAACAAAATCATTAATAGCTCTGTAAAAGAACTAGATGATCAAAGCGAGTATATGTGTTTTGTGGCCATGGTCGAAACGCTAAATAACAGACTTAATGAAAATCGCTTGGAGCTGTTGGATGTTGGAATGGTGATTATCGATGAAGCACATTATAATTCTTTTAGAAAGCTTTTTCGCTTTTTTAAGCACTGTTTTATATTAGGAGTAACAGCAACACCGCTTAGTTCTAATATGAAACTTCCTATGAAAGATAACTATAATGAGTTAATAGTAGGAGACACGATTAATTCTTTGATTAAGAGTGGTTTTTTGGCCAAACCGGTTACTTATACTTTTGATGTAGGTTTAGGATCTCTTAAAATAGGGATGAATGGAGATTATACTGTAAAATCTTCAGAAGAGCTATACACAAATATGATGATGCAGGATAAGCTGTTACATGCTTATGAAGAAAAGGGTAAAGGTAAGAAAACACTGATTTTTAATAACGGTATTAATACTTCTATATATGTATATGATACTTTTAAAAAAGCAGGGTATCCAATACGACATTTAGATAATACAAATAGTAAACAAGAACGAGAAGAAATATTAGCCTGGTTTAAGAATACCGATGACGCCATATTATCTTCGGTAAGTATTTTGACAACAGGTTTTGATGAACCAACTGTTGAAACCATTATTCTTAACAGAGCAACCAAATCACTTACCTTATATTTTCAGATGATTGGTCGAGGTTCCAGGATTTTGCCAACCAAAAAAGAGTTTGCGATACTCGATTTGGGAAATAATACGGCTAGATTTGGTCTATGGAACTCTGATGTAGATTGGCAATCGATTTTTAGATCTCCTGATTTTTATTATGATAATCTGGTGGGAGATGAAGAGATTGAGCGTAATTTTAGATATGTATTACCAGAAGACCTAAGAAGAGAGTTTGCTAAATCTGAAGATACAGATTTTGATATAGAAGAGGAGTATGCCAAAACCAAAAAGTTTGGTCTTAGAAGCTTAACTGTACTAGAAAAATCTATAGATCAACATGCAAAAATGTGTTGTGAAAACAGCGAGGATGTTTTTGATGCTCGAATATTAAGTAAATTATTAGATCAAGATATAGAATATCGAGTTCGTAGGTATTCTTATTGTATTAGTAAAAGTACAAAGAATTATAGAGATTGGTTAGAAGAAGATTATAAGCGAAAACTTCGGTCAAAGATCAATCTTCTGTTTAGAGAAGATTAAGAATGTTTGGCAGTAATGGATTATAACCCTCTACCTTTTATAACAACAAAACGACTAGCGGTAAAGTTAAAGCCTGCCGCAGAGAAGATGGTGAAAAAACGCCATCCATGGGTTTTTGAAGATAGTATTCTTAAACAAAACCTGGAAGGAACTGCAGGAGATCTTGTTGTTATATTTGATAATGCCAAAAATAATTTTTTGGCTTGTGGTTTGTACGATCCATACTCACCTATTCGAATTAAACTAATTCAATTTAAAAAAGCGGCCCAGATAAATGAAATATGGTTTAAAGAAAAGATATTTCAAGCCTATGAGCTAAGAAAACCATTATTGCTTACCGATACTAATAGTTATCGATTGTTATTTGGAGAAAATGATCATCTTCCCGGGCTTATTGCAGATGTGTATGATAATGTATTGGTTATAAAGTTATATTCGCATATATGGTTTCCTTATTTTAATTGGATTCTTAAGCATTTAATAGCAATTACTGGTGTTACAACTGTTGTGCTAAGATTAAGTAGGTTATTGCAAACAAAAGGAGATGTATACGGACTTAAAGATGGGCAGATTGTCTACGGAGTGTTAGAAGATGAAGTGGTTGTTTTTAGGGAGCACGGAGTCTTGTTTTCTGCAAATGTCATTAAAGGTCATAAAACGGGCTATTTTCTGGATCATCGTCATAATAGAAAAAAGGTAGGGGAGTTGGCTTCAGGAAAAACTGTATTAGATGTATTTTCTTATGCGGGAGGGTTTTCTGTTCACGCACTTACAGGAGGAGCGAGAGAAGTGGTAAGTTTGGACATAAGTAAACATGCTCTGGATATGGCCAAAAGCAATGCTGCTTTAAATTCCCATAAAGGGACCCATGAGGTTTTGGTTGCAGATGCTTTTAAAGGATTACAATCTTTGATCGATGCTCAAAAGCTTTTTGATATTGTTGTTATTGATCCGCCATCATTTGCAAAAAGAGAAAGTGAGATAGAGAAAGCAAAAAACAGCTATGCACGATTATCAAAATTAGGGGCTCAGTTGGTGGCTCAAAATGGTATTTTGGTATTGGCCTCGTGTTCGTCAAGAGTATTAGCGGATGAGTTTTTTAGTATTTCAGAAAAAAATATAATGATCGCAGGAAGAACTTTCGAAGTTATGCAAAAGACCGCACATGATATAGATCATCCAATAGGTTTTAAGGAAGGAGCTTATCTAAAATGTGGATATTACCAATTATAAGAAGATACATAGTTTTTTTGTATACAATACAAGAAAGGGGGTGTTTCAAAATCACCCCCTTCTTATAATAAAATATTTTTATAATATCTTCTAAATTTAGTTAGAAGACAACATCGCAAAGAATTTATCCATATTTGGTAATAATACGATTTTTGTACGTCTATTGATAGCCATATTTTCTTTAGAGTCGTTCTCTACTAAAGGTTTGTAACTACTTCTTCCTGAAGCTATTAGTTTTGAAGGATCTACATTGTACTCATTTTGTAACTTTCTAATGATAGAGGTTGCTCTTTTAACACTTAGATCCCAGTTATCTTCTAATACAGGAGTACTTATTGTTCTAGAGTCTGTATGACCTTCTACCATAACTTCTAAACTTGGTTCAGAATTAATCACCTCTGCTAATTTTGTTAATATATCGTTAGCTTTATTACTTATCCTGTAACTACCACTTTTAAATAGCATTTTATCAGAAATTGATATCATTACTACCGTATTATCTATGTTTACAGAAATATCTTCGTCTTCTTTTAGGTTATCAGATAATGAATTCTTAAGGTTGTGAGAAACTGCAATATTCATAGAATCTTTTAACGAAGTTGCTCCCTGTAATTTTTGTTGATCTACATTGGCCAAAGTAGCCTTCATTCTTTCCTTAGTCTTATTAGATATAGCAGCAACATCACTTACCATAACCATTTTTTCATCATTAGAATCTTTTAAAGAGTTAATTTTAGCATTGTAATCTGCTACTCTAGCTTCTATCTTAGCAAATTTTTCTTCTAACTCTTCTTTTTCTACAACGGTCTTTTGTAAAGTACTACGAGTGTTTTGTAGTTCTTGATCCAAAGCAACGTATTTCTTTTTTGATACACACGATGTCATGATTAACGCTCCCGACATTGCGATTAATGTGAATGATCTTTTCATGGTTGTTTAATTAATTATTTGTTCTACCTTAAAACTACCTCTTGGTTTTTTTATTGTTATTTTCCATATTAATGTTTTCATATCAATTTCTTAAGGAAAAGTTAAGGAGATGGTTGGTTAGAATTTTAGCGTAATTAATTTATGGAAATCCAATATTTACAAAAACAGGTAAAATGCTGTATGCTAGCGATGTATGTTTGTAGGAGAAGTGCTAGTGATGATAACATAGGGATAGGCTCTTGTTTTTTTGTAATAACCTATTACTTTTATAGTTATTATCTCATATGGGATGGGAAATATTTAATGAAGAATAAATCTACTTTATAAAGTAAACGGTAAGAAATAATGTTTTTTAGTTATAAAAGAAGTATATCATGTTTTGTTGTGTTTTTTTCACTTTTTAAGATATCGGCACAAGAATTACAAGAACAAGAGGGGAGTAAATTAATTGTAGATTTAAAAAAAATTGTAGCTGGAGATAAGATTCTTTCTATGCCAATTTTTAAGAAAAAGTACATCACTTTGTCTGACCAAAACGGTGAAAGTGCTGTTAATAAATCGAATCAAGAAGTGTTTAATGATAGATGGGATACAGTACGTTTTAATCCATATTGGGATACTTCTGTTTCTTTTCCTTTTGAGTTAAAATTTAGAGATGAAAATTTTTCTTCACCTATTACTCGTAAAATGGTAGTAACATCACGCTATGGTTGGAGAAGAGGGCGTCCACATCGAGGTATAGATATTGATTTACAGGTAGGTGATACTGTTAAAACAATTTTGGACGGAAAGGTGCGATATGTAGGATATTATAGTGGTTTTGGAAATACTGTAATTGTAAGACATTATAATGGTTTGGAAACAGTTTATGCCCATTTGTCTAAAATATTAGTTAAAGAAAATGATCTGGTCAAAAAGGGCAATGTAATTGGTAAAGGAGGAGTAAGTGGTAATGCAAGAGGTAGCCATTTACATTTGGAGGTTCGTTACCAGGGAAAAAGCATTAATCCAGAATATGTATTTGAGTTTAATGAAGATTCAGAAATTAGATCTGATGTGGTGATGGTTACCAAAAAATGGGCAACGCCCAGATATCATAGATCTACACGGAAAAGTACTATTGTAGTACATAAAACTTTAGAAGATGTTTCCTTAATTAAGGAGCAACAGCAAAAGGTATACACCGTTAAAAAAGGGGATACCTTATATAGGATTGCAAATAAATATGGGTTAGTTATTTCTGAAATATGCAAAGCCAATGCTATTAAACACAATTCTGTGTTGAAAATTGGTCAGCAAATTATAATAAATTAAACCTTTATTGCTCTACAGAACTACTGCTTAAATGTTTATCAATTATTTCTAACAGTAAATTTTTGTTATATGGTTTAAGTATATAATCATTTAATCCTGCTTGTACAATTTGTCGGTTTAATTGAGTTACATCTACTGCTGTTAATGCTATGATAGACACTTCTGTATTAAATTTTCGTATTCTTTTTGTGGTTCCAATACCATTTAGTTTAGGCATATTGATATCCATCAAAATGATATCATAATCATTTTCTTTAACCAAGTCTATAGCATCAAAACCGTTATCTATAGTCGTACAATTATAGTTTTCTTTGGATAACATTTTGTCGGCAACCAAGAGGTTTAGTTTATTGTCATCAACAATTAGTACACTTATCTTTTTTCCAAATGCTTCAAAACCTTTTAGACTCTGATTGTCATTGTTTTCTTTTACTTCAGGTTCATTAAAATTAACAACCAAAGCATATTCTGAACCTTTTTGTGAATTGTCCTGTATGATAAGTTCACCATTTAAGATTTTGGCTAGTCTGTGGCTTATTTTAGAATTAATCCCAATGCCTAAATGTGACTTATTCGTACTCCTTGTATTTATAAATTCTTGATAAATAGAGTTTTGTTCTTCTAAAGAAACTTCATGTCCATCATGATTTACCTTAAAAGATACCTTTGAGACTCCTTTCTTTTTCTTAATCAAATTTACAGAAAAATTGACACTTCCATTTTTGGTAAATCGTAAAGCATTGCTCAATAAGTTCATTAATATTTGCGATAATACCGCTGGATCACCATACAACATAGAATCTATTTCATCATCAAAATCAAAGCTTAATTGCGTGTTATTATTTTCTGTAGCATAATTAAAAGAATTGATAATATTTCTGGTTAACTCTCTGGGGTCAAATAAAACATTTTGTACCGTAACTTCTTTAGAATCTAAAAAGTTTACATGCAAGACATTATTTATAAGCGTCAGTAAATAGTTGCCAGAAAATTTAAGAGACTTTAAGTTTTTGTCATCTTTTAAATTAGGGTGTTCTTCAGACAGAATATTAGTTAACCCCATGATACCATACATAGGAATTCTTAACTCTTGGCTTAATATAGAGATAAGCTCTTGTTGTAATTCTAATTGTTCTTCTGTTTTTTTGTTTAATGACTTTAGAGCAATTTCTTTTTCTCTAAGCTTTCTTTTATTGCTTATATATAATAGAGATAACATTACCGACAAAATCAGAAGTGCTCCTCCCAGTATATAATACATCATAACCGTTTTTAACAACAAAATAATGAATATAACAGTAATCCTACAACTTTGTTGGTATGTTTTTTGTAGAAAAATGTTAAATAGCCATTTTACTTGTTATAGTATTGTTAATATTTTTACTGTAATTATAAGTAATTTGTGGCGTCTATTATATTATGAAGCTTTATTTTTTAATTTAGATCTTATTTTAAAGATACTATTAAATACATTCAATTTTTCATCAGAAATGAAGAATTTACCTTATGTGAGAATTTTGTTCTTTTTTGTGGTTTGTAGCTGCATGAATACGTATGCCCAGATAGAGAGTTCTAAATCATTGCGTATTGATGCTGAAGAAGAAGATAAAAGCAGTACCAATTATAAAATCTCTGATGAAAAGTTAACGACAAACTCTTCATTATATAGTTTACCTGAAAATTTGGAATCATATAGTCGTCGAAATAAGTCTTGGGACATGTCTGGAAATAAAAATGATTATTTTCAACCAAAAACCGAAATTACACCTAAATGGTTTTTAAAAGAGAAGGGTATAAAAAAGGATGCTTTTTTAGGTAGGTTTAAGAGTAATACAAAGTTTATTGAGTTAATGTACAGAGATCATGGAGAGGTAGATGGCGATGTTGTTAGAATATCTTTAGATAAAGATTTGGTGGTAGGAAAAGCTTATCTTCAAGGGAATTACAGAAGAATCGTTATTGATCTTGTCAAGGGAGTTAATACTTTGTATATAGAAGCATTAAATGAAGGTGATGCTCGCCCTAATACGGCAGAGTTTATTGTGATTGATGACAAAGGAAATGTTATTACCCGTAATCAATGGAATCTTACAACAGGAGATACGGCTAATTTAGTTATAATAAGAGAAGATTAAGATTTCTTAAGATGCCTTTTAATAGGATTAAGATGCACCTAAAGCGCTTGCAAAAGAAGCCGTCACACAGGAAGGAGAATTGGTATAATAACTTTGTTCCCCTTCTGTTAAGGCAGTCAAAGCGTCTGGTGTAATATAAGCTTGTGCAATGTATGCATTAACTCCTATGAGGTTCCAAACCAGTGCAAGAATTCCTACTACCCAAAACCAAATGGGTAATTTAATTTTTATTTCCATAAGTACTTGTAATTAATTGTGATTACAATGCAAATGTAAACCCTTTGAAAAACAAATTGTTATGGTTTATTACGCTTTCCTATTTATATCAAAATTATAATGAATATGTGAGAGGTTATTTTTCTGTTTTACCTTCTAAATAATCACCTAAATTACTTAATGCATCGTCCCAGAATTTTTCATAAAACTTAATCCAATTTTTGATCTCTTTTAAGGGGGTGGCATTTGCATAGCAAAAACGTTCCCTCCCTTTCGTATCAATAGATACCAAACCGGCATCTTCGAGTGTTTTTAAATGTTTGGTAACGCCTTGTCTACTCATATCAAACTGCCCAGATATTTGAGTAATTGGTAATGCAGTAGCCGCCACTACCAATGCATGAAATATTTCACGTCGGGTAGGGTCGGCTATTGCTTTTAATATTTTGGTGATCTTATCTTGCATGAATAGGTTGTTTTAAATATTCTGATAGCTCAGAAACACAGTTGTCCCATCCACCGTTAAAGTGATTGAACATTTTAACAGCGGTTTCACCCTCGTAGTTTGATATTCCAGAATGCTCCAGGCTCAATTTGGTACCTGATGCTGTTTTTTCTAATTCCCATTTAACAGTGGTTTCTACTTTAGTGTCACCAACAATCCAGGTATAAATTAGCGTATAGGGTGTAGCTTGCTTTACTTCACCAGTTATTTGTGTACAATTTTGCTCTTCTGATGCCGTAAAAGTGTATTTATAACCAGGCTCAGCTTTGAAATCTGCTTGAATAAACCAGGTAGAAATCTCTTCTTGTTTGGTAATAGCATTCCATACTGTATCGATTGAATGATTGAATGAATGTTCTTTCTTAATTACGTCTTTCATTTTAAAGAATATTTAAAGGTTACAATTTAGTAAATATCATATAGAGGTTTTAATATGCAACTATATGGTTGCGAATATAAAAACATTTTTAAGTTAAGCAACTTTTCGGTTGCGTAAAATAATGTTAATTATTTATGAAGTGGGAAAGGTGTGTAGTAAACCTTTTGTATAATAGTTTTAAATAAGATATTTTAGTGTATGGAAAATTTGTTACAGTATTTTGAGACGATTCCTTCTTCCCATAGGAGTATATTGTTGGTAGGAGGCATTGCTTTTTTTTGGCTTATCGAATATGCAGCTCCTTTATTCAAGTTTAAGTATCAAAAGTTTAAACATGCATGGCCTAATATTTTTTTTACACTAACTACCATTATTGTTAACTTTTTTCTTGCATTTATATTATTAAAAACTAGTGATTGGACGATCACTAATAACTTTGGAGTATTGCAATGGTTTTCATTGCCATTATGGGCTATGATAGTATTGGGAGTTGCTATTTTGGATTTGATAGGAGCATGGCTTGCGCACTATTTACAACATATTATAAAACCTTTATGGATGTTTCATTTAATTCATCATACAGATACTTATATAGATACTACTACAGCAAATAGACATCATCCAGGAGAGAGTGTGATCAGGTTTTTGTTTACAACGTTAGCCGTTTTTATAGCAGGAGCTCCTGTAGGTATTATTATGTTGTATCAGTCCCTGTCTGTTATTTTATCTCAGTTTAATCATGCAAATATTTCTTTGCCCAAACCTATAGATCGTTTGGTTAGTTGGGTGATCGTTTCACCCAATATGCATAAGGTGCATCATCATCATACGTTACCTTATACCGATACTAATTATGATAATATATTTTCTATATGGGATCGAATTTTTGGAACTTTTTCAAAAATGCAAAGTAAAGACCTCAAATATGGGATAGATACCTATCCCGAAATTGATACAAATACAAAGATTACTACTTTATTAAAATTACCATTTTCGAATTACAGAGCTCCTGAAGGATCAAAATTTAATTCTAAAAATTAATATTACTTTTGACGCATAAAAAACGTATTATGAAGCTATTTTTTTCTATTACTTTTACCTTGCTATCTCATATTACTGTGTTAACACAAACTTCTATTTCTGTCCAAAATATGACACCAGAAGAAGATTATGAAAATTTACTGGTAAAGAAAATATACAGTGATGCGCATACCTCTACATTCATAATATGGATAAAAAAAGGAGTTAAACCTCACAAACATGTAACACATACAGAACAAGTATTGGTGCTAGAAGGAAAAGCAAAAATACAACTTAATGATAAGGAGATCATTGTTCAAAAAGGGGACTGGATTACTATACCAGAGCAGACTATTCATGGCGTAAAAGTAGTATCAGAAACCCCTTTGAAAGTAATTTCGGTACAAACTCCCGAGTTTAAAGGAAAAGACCGTGTATTTATAGAGCAATAATGTTTTGTGTTAATCTAGTTTTTTAAGAGTGTCTTCTCACCAGTATATACCGGAGCTAGTTTTTCTAGTTCATCTTCTCTATACATACGGGATTTAATTACAAAGCGAATTCCCATAGGGATTTCTAATGAAAAACTCGCTCCTCTACCTTCTACAATGTCTATAGTAAGTTGTGTATGTTTCCAATATTCGAATTGATCTTTGGACATATAAAAGTCACATCCATATACGTTTCCGAGCCATATATCATTTTCATTGATTAATAATTCACCTTTAGTAAAACACATCGGGGAGGAGCCATCGCAGCAACCTCCGCTTTGATGAAACATCAACTCCCCGTGTTCTGCACTAAGGGTATCGATTATGGCCTTGGCCTTATCGGTAATCTTGACACGTGCAATCATGATCTTTTATTTTAAAAGAAACCCATTGGTTTTTTATCATAGGATATAAGCATATTTTTGGTCTGGCGATAGTGATTAAGCATCATTTTATGAGTTTCTCTACCGATACCAGACTTTTTATACCCTCCAAAAGGAGCATGAGCTGGATATGTATGGTAACAATTTACCCAAACCCGTCCTGCTTGTACTGCTCGCGAAATTTGATATGCTTGATGAGTATCCCGAGTCCAAACTCCTGCTCCTAAACCATAAAGAGTATCATTAGCAATCTCTATTGCTTCTTTCTCATCTTTAAAGGTGGTTACGCAAGCAACAGGTCCAAATATTTCTTCCTGAAACACGCGCATTTTATTATTTCCTTTTAATAGGGTAGGTTTTATGTAATACCCTTTTTCAAGTCCTTCTATATAGGCTTCTTCTCCACCGGTTAAAACTTCACAACCTTCATCTTTTCCTATATTGATATAATTTAAGATTTTTTCGAATTGATCATTAGAAGCTTGCGCTCCCATCATAGTTTCTGGATCCAAAGGATGTCCTAGTTTGATGGCTTCGGTACGTTCTATAACACGTTTGATAAATTTATCATAAATGCTTTCCTGAATCAAAATTCGAGATGGTGCGGTGCATACTTCACCTTGGTTAAGCGCAAATAATACGGCACCTTCTATAGCTTTATCAAAAAATTCATCATCTGCTTCCATAATACTTTCAAAGAAAATATTAGGTGATTTTCCTCCTAACTCGAGTGTTACAGGAGTAATGTTTTTAGAAGCATATTGCATTATTAATTGTCCTGTGGTAGTTTCACCAGTAAAGGCTACTTTGTTTATTTTAGGATGCGAAGCCAATGGCTTACCTGCTTCAATACCATAGCCATTTACTACATTTAGAACCCCAGGTGGTAATACACCTTCGATTAATTCCATAAGGATCATAATACCTACCGGGGTTTGTTCTGCGGGTTTTAATACAACGCAGTTACCAGCTGCAAGAGCAGGGGCAATTTTCCAGGTAGCCATAAGCAAGGGGAAATTCCACGGGATAATCTGGCCTACAACTCCGAGGGGCTCCTGTATATTAATAGATACAGTATTGGCATCTAGTTCGCTGGCTGTGCCTTCTTCGGCTCTAATGACACCAGCAAAATATCTAAAATGATCGATAGCCAAAGGCAAATCGGCGGCTAGTGTTTCGCGAAGTGCCTTACCATTGTCCCAAGTTTCAACTCGAGCTAATGTTTCTAAATTTTCTTCAAGGATATCTGCTATTTTTAATAGACAGTTACTTCGATAGGAAGGAGAAGAATTGTTCCATTCGGGAGCTACTTTCCAGGCAGCGTCAATTGCAAGTTCTATATCTTCACTGGTAGAGCGTGCAATTTTGGTAAAACTAACACCATCTACAGGAGAGATATTGTCAAAGTACTGCCCTTTTATAGGGGCAGTCCATTTTCCGCCAATATAGTTCTCATATTGACTTTTAAAACTAGGTCTTTCTTTTTTACTTTTAGGGGATGCTTGTGAGATACTCATAATCTTAGAATTAAGGTTTATAAGGGATGATAGGTGATAAAAATGTGTGTTGTATTGTCAATAATAGTAGTGCATTGACAAGAAGGGATCTATGCTTAAATATAGTGCATTTTTTCCTTTTAATAGGACTATATACTGTTAATGTTTTCTTAGAGGTATTTAAACGTAATCACCACATTTTTAGAGCTCATTATCTCGTTTTCAAAAGATTATTTACACCTGATAGCGCGCTTATTTATATGCCATAAGTTTTAATGAATTGAAATCAATAAAGGTTTCTTAAGATAATTTCTATGGGACTTGTTCTTGTTTTTAAGATAGTTTTTTGTATTTTACAAGTATAATGGCATTATTGTTGTGCGTTTAATTTTAAATTTTTAGCTTAAAAAAGTATTTCATGATAGAATTAAAAGCCAAAGAATTTTTGGGTAAGACCGCAGAACAATTTTCATTCAAAGATTATGATGTTTCTTTGGTGAAGTACACGAGCCCGGTTTCTGAAGATTGGCATTCGCATGAAAAATATCATTTATGTCTGGTGTTGCAGGGAGGTAATTTAGAATCTCGTAAAAAAGAAGATATTCAGGCCACTTCGGGAAGTATTATGTTGTATGACAAATATGAAATACATCGTAATAGACATACGGCATTTCCTTCAGAGAATTTGAATATAGAAATAGATGATGATTTTTTTAAAAAAAACGAGCTTTCTACTTCTAGTTTTAAAACATCTGTTCTAAAGAACCCAGAGATTCAATTTCAGCTTTTAAAAATTTACAAAGAACTACGTGTAAAAGATAAAGCATCATCAGATTCTATTCATGTTTCTTTACTTAGTTTGTTTTCGGGTTACCATACAATTAGTGATCATAAACCTTTATGGGTAGCTATGATACAAGAATTATTATGTGACAGATGGGATGAGTTCATTTCGTTAGAAGAATTATCAAAAGAATTAAATGTTCATCCTGTTACTATCTCAAAACATTTTTCTAGATATTTTAATTGTACGTTGGGAGAGTTTATGCGTAGAGTAAAGATTGAAAAAGCGATGGTGCTGTTAAAACACTCTACAAAAACATTAACAGAGATTGCATTTCTTTGCGGTTTTTCTGATCAAAGTCATTTTTCAAAAACTTTTAAGTTGACTACAGGATTTAAACCTAACGAATTTAGAAAATTATAGAAGAAATTTTCCTTAGGCTAATTTCATACTATTTTAGGTTGTTTATTATTTTTTTCTTTACAAAATAGAATCAGTCAATCATCAATCAAAAAACGAACAGTAGTTATGAAAAGAATTTTTGTAATTATATTGTTATTTACAACAAGTCTACATTTTGGTCAACCCATCACTAATAATGATGTAATAAAAGAGATACAAACCCTATTAGAAACTAATTATATTTTTCTGGATAAGGCAAAAGAGTCAAATACGCATTTGAATGAGCTGGTAAAAAATGATTTTTTCACAAAAATGTCACCAGACGAATTTACGACTGCAGTTACCGAGGAACTACAAAAAATAACTAAGGATAAACATTTAAAGCTCTGGCCACCCAGAGAAAAGGCAAAAAAAGTATCAGAAAAATCTTTTGTAGGGAACCTGTCTAGATACCAAACCCCTATGCTTAGAGGTTTTCAGTTGTTCGAATCCAACATTGGTTATATTGACCTTGCATTTTTTGGTGGTGGAGCTACACATTTAGAAAAAATAGACCTGGCTATGCGTGGGATGCAAGCAGCAGATGCTATCATTATTGATATGAGAAATAACACTGGGGGTAGTCCTAGAACTGTAAATTATCTTTCGAGTTACTTTTTTAATCAAGAATTACTTTTAAATAGTATTTATTCGCGTGCACAGGATTATACAGAAGAATTATTTGTGGTGGATGTAAAAGGTGTTAAAAGACCAAAGGTACCTGTTTATATACTCACTAGTAAAAAAACATTTTCTGGAGCCGAGGATTTTTCATATACCATGCAAAGTAGAGGAAGAGCTACTATTATAGGAGAGGTTACTGGCGGAGGAGCTCACCCAACAAGAGGGTTTTTGCTAAAAGGTGGTTTTGATATTGGAATACCCTTTGCAAGAACGATCAATCCTGTAACTAAAACAAATTGGGAGGGAGTAGGTGTTCAACCTGATATAAAAATATCTGCCAACGATGCGCTTGAGAAAGCTAGGAACTTGGCCCTTGATAAAGCAAAAGAGTATAGAGATGCATTTTTTGAACCATTAAAAAAAGCATTAAGCAGTATAGAAAGCACAGAAGCTACAGAAAGTGAAAAAGAAACCTTATTCGAGCAGTTTGACGTATTGGTAAAGGTGAAAATGCTTAATGAAAGTGAAATTAACACGTTGGGATATTCGTATGTAGAAAAAAATAATATAAAATCAGCTTTATTTATTTTTGAAATTAATACGCGTTTGTTTCCAAATTCTGCTAATACCTGGGATAGCCTTGCAGAAGCATATTTGAAGATGGAAAATAAAGAAAAAGCAACCAAGTACTATGAGAAAGCATTGAAAATGGACCCAGAAGGATGGGTAGGAGAAAATGCCAAAGAAATGTTACAAAAAATTAAATCTCTATAGTGAGTGCACATTAAATATATTGGAATACCCCCCTTCAATAACTAAATAATCCCTGAATAGGTTTTCTATTCAGGGATTATTCTTTTTTGTAGTATTCTCCAATACTACGATATAACACAAACTCAACTTTAATTACTTTATAGAACTTTTCTTTTTATTATTAGAATCGATAATGTCTTTTATTTCTACCCCCATATAATCTGCAATTATTTGTAATCGCTCAAAATCTTTTGCGAGATCTTTTCTTTTAACCACATAATCTCCTGCCTGGGGGCTAACCCCAAGTGCTTTTGAAATACCGTAGACAGTTTTAGCTCCTTTACTTCTCTTAAGGAGCTTTTTTAGTTTTCGATTCGTCATAATGCAAATATACATATAAAATTTGATTAATCAATTAAATTTTTATTAAAAAAATATTTGTATATTAAAAAAATGTCTGTATATTAGCACAAACAAATTCAAATCATCTAATTATGAGAAACTTAATCGCAATAGCCCTGTTTTGCACTACTATCGTGAGTGCAACTTCAAGTTTTACAGAATTGATACCAGTTGATAATGAAAAGAAGGAGAAGGTTGATAAAAAGAATGAAGAAGAAAAAAATAAAGCAAATAATAAGAACCTTCATTCGGTTAAAAAATGGAAAATTACGATCGAATATACCAATGGAAATATTATATCTAAAACCATTGTAGTTAGAAAAAAGTCAGAATTAAGTGCCTTAGAAACCGCTTTTAGTGAGGCTGAAAAATATATTAAGGACATAAAAAAAGTAAAAGACTTTTATGTTTCTCCGATTCCCGGGTCATATGTGTTATTGGCCGGGGATTAAGATTTAATCTATTACCCTGAACTAACCTAATTATTTATGAAAAGACCGTTTTTAGCGGTCTTTTTTTATTGGTGATTTAAAATATCTTATAACAGTTACTATATTTTGCAAAATCCATGTTAATTATCCTATTTTTGCAAAAAAGCAGATCACCTTATCGCTGTCTGTTGATCAGAGAGAGGAAAGTCCGGACACCATAGTGCAGTATAGCGGGTAACGCCCGTCCGTCGTGAGGCGAGGACAAGTGCAGCAGAAAGTATGTACAGGTAATGCTGTAGTGAAACCAGGTAAACTCTATACGGTGCAACGCCATGTAAACCAGCTTTTGAGAATTGCGCGTTCGATGTTGGAGGGTAGGCGGTTTGAACTAATAAGTAATTATTGGTCTAGATAAATGATAAGGGTTCTGATCTATCAGAAAACAGAATCCGGCTTATGATCTGCTTTTTTATTTTGTTTGGTATGTTGTTTGATTGTCCTTGACAAACACATCATCATGAAAATTATTACGCAAGTACTCTTTTTGTTATTTTCCAGATCAAACTAAATTGTTTTACTGCTATATATTTCCACTTACATATAGTAGAAACCTAGATTTGTATTGAAGGTTCTATTACAGTACTTAAAATAGAGTGAATTAAGGAATTATAAGTTATTGAGTGAAGATAGACGATTATTAACAATAAGTTTTTCTAAAAACTTAGCTAATCTATGAGTCATCAGAATGATATGAGTTGGTATTTTTATATATTTACTTTCTCTTAATTCCACTAAATGAAAATTATAAAACCTGGTATTTTTTGGACAATTCTAATAGGAATATTAGGATTTGTTATTACCATCTATTTTACGATATTTTATAGTCGTGATAGAGAACCTGTATATGTTTCTAAATATGCGCCATCAGCTATTTTTAATAAAAATATATCTACTGAAAATATAAAGGTTATCACTTCTGATTCTTCTGTTATTAATGATAATATTTATGTAACAAATCTTATTTTGTGGAATCGTGGAGAATTAGAAATTAAAAAATCGGATGTGAGGAAAGATTTTTTAATAAAGATGAATGGTGGAGGTAAAATATTGGATCATAAAATTGTAAAACAAAATGATGCAAATGTAAGTAATTTTAGAATTATTGAAAAAGAGGAAGGGCTTTTGATTGATTGGGATTATTTTGACCCAAAATTTGGTTTAGAAATTCAAGTTATTTATTCAGGAAATAAAAGTTCAAAATTAATAATTGACGGTTATGTTTTAGGTAATATGGTAGAAGAAATTGATTCCAACTACGCCTTAAATGATATTGATAAAAATAAAAATCAAATATTAATTATTGCAATATTAGGATTAACGGCAATGTTTTTATTAGGGTATATAATATATAGACAACAAGAAACCAATAAATTACTGTGGAATAAAAATATTGAACTAAGAATAGAGAATGGTGAATTATCAAGTGATGATGCTAGTGAATTAGATGATATCAAAAAACAAAATTACTCAAATTTTAATTTTTATATTATCTTGACTTTATCTGTTATACTTATTGGTTCTGTTTTCTATTATCATAATTATATGAATACTCCACCTTTTTAAAAAATGATCAAGATATAGAATCTTTAGTGTAAACTTTTGAGCCCCTACCTGAGACTTCTTTTAATTTTATGTTTGCGCAAAATTCTATTCTGGTTAGAAAGGAACTATATGGCAGATGGGGAGTAGAACGTGATATTAATGATCCGTCAAAATTGTACCTGATTAACTCTGGTTTTTCGAGGGCTATAATTGAAAAAGGAGTAGAATTTTTTATTGGAGAGTTCACAGATAAAAAGAAGATTAAATTCTTTTCTCTTATATCTCCTCAAAAGAAGCAACGTCACAGATGTGGCAATGATCATTCGAGAAAACATAATAGAGGCTCTAGTAAGAAAGAAGCTGTTTGGTATTATAATGAGAATACAGGGATTTTAACGATTTTAGACTCAAAATTTTTAGGAGGTACTTTGTTTATGGTAGAAAAGATAAATTCTTTTGAGTTAGTTTTGACAAAAATTGAAAAGGATTTTTAAAATTACTTTAACAGCGAGTAATGACAATTTTCTTGTAACTTGTACCCAAAAAGTAAGCGTATGAAAATAGCTATCGTCTGTTACCCAACTTTTGGGGGTAGTGGTGTTGTAGCCACAGAATTGGGTATTGCCTTGTCCAAATTAAACCATGAAGTACATTTTATAACCTATAAACAGCCGGTACGCTTAAACCTTTTAAGTACAAATATCCATTTTCACGAGGTAAATGTTCCAGATTACCCTTTATTTCATTACCAACCTTATGAATTAGCATTGTCTAGTAAATTAGTGGATACGGTAAAAAAATACAAGATCGATGTTTTGCATGTGCATTATGCGATACCACATGCATATGCAGGGTATATGGCCAAAAAAATGCTGGAAGAAGAAGGGATTTATATCCCAATGGTAACCACATTGCATGGTACTGATATCACTCTGGTAGGAAATCACCCGTTTTATAAGCCAGCTGTTACCTTTAGTATTAATAAAAGTGATGTAGTTACTTCTGTTTCTCAGAGCCTAAAAGATGACACTTTACGTTTATTTGATATCAAAGGAAATATAGAAGTGGTTCCTAATTTTATAGATGTTGGTATCAGACAGACAAGTTTTACCGATTGCCAGCGTGAGTTGATGGCAACACCAGAAGAACGAATTGTAACTCATATTAGTAATTTTAGAGCTGTAAAACGTATTACTGATGTGGTGGATATTTTTTATACCATACAAAAAGAGATACCTGCTAAATTATTAATGGTAGGAGAAGGACCAGAACGAGAACCAGCAGAGCAAAAATGTAAAGAACTAGGCATAAAAGACAAAGTAATCTTCTTAGGTAATAGTAATGAGATTGATAAAGTATTGTGCTTTTCTGATTTGTTTTTATTGCCTTCAGAACGTGAAAGTTTTGGTTTGGCAGCACTCGAAGCAATGGTTAATAAAGTACCGGTAATATCGAGTAATGCAGGGGGAATCCCCGAAGTAAATAATCAAGGTGTTTCAGGATATTTGAGTAATGTTGGTGATGTAAAAGAAATGTCAGAAAATGCTATTAAGATTTTAAAAGACGATATAACTCTGGAGCGTTTTAAACAAAATGCTTATAATGAAGCGAGAAAATTTGATGTAAATGAAATCGTTCCTAAGTATATTGCTATTTACCAGGAGGCGTTAGCAATGGCTTAGGAACGATCTCTATATTTTTAGTAATATTTGATTAGAATTGATAACGAACTCCTAAACCGATATCAAAATCTAAATCATCATTAACATCGCCAAAACCTATTTCTGGTCTTAAATCTAATGAGATTAGTATTGGAATGTCAAAGTTGTATTCGATACCAATATCACCTGCAAGAAAGAAGTAACTATCGCTACTGTCATTAAATACAGTATCGTTATCATAATCGATTAATCCGATTCCTCCACCAGGACCAACGTACCAGTTAAATCCTTTGTCAAGATTAAATACCCATTGGTAAATTGCGGCAATTTTTATGGCATTTCCAAAGTCAAAATCTCTCCATCCCAAATCAAATTCTAACCGATTGTTATCGGTTAATCCTCTCTGGTATGAAATCTCAGCTCCAAAACCATCATTGTCTCCAAATCGAATACCTAAAGCATTTTTAGAAAACTCTTGGGAGTGCATGGTACTTATTGTACCTAATAGTAAAGCTGCGAAAATTAAAACACGTTTTAACATAAGTGAATAGTTTAAAGTTTGATTCCCGAATATAACGTCACAAAACTTCTATTGTGCATCAATGAGTCTTAAATTTTTGTTAATATTAAGCTAGTTCTGTTGTAATTTCATGTCGGTACTCTCGAATATTTTATCTGCAGAACCGGCTATAAAACCTGTGAAAATTCTCTGATTATCATTTAGATATCGATAAGAAAACTCATAGTAGCAAGAGGTGATTTCTTCGGTACTTTCCTCAAATTTTACTTTAACTACATCAGCCAGAATACTTGATTGTTCAAGTAATTGTTCAGGAGATCCTTTAATTTCTCCACCAGAGGTGTTCATTACAAAACCTTGCTCCTTCAAAAATGTATTTACTTCATTAAGTGTACTAAAGGTTTTAAGTTTATTTACATCTACTGTAAAATGGTTAGAACAAAAACCATTAACATATAACCATGCTGCATACTCAGATTCCTTAAGAAGTCTTTTGTAAGTGGTATACGAAGGTGTATTCCAGATACGACCCTGTAATAGTAAATCATTTTGGGATAAAGTATCAGTATCTGTTTGGTCTAAAATACTACCAATAATTTCTTGTAATTCGTTAGACAATTCTTCTAGTAACAATTCACTAATAAAAATTTTTGGCGCATCTGTATCGGTTGTATGTTCAAAATGTTTAGCATATAACTTTTTGGTTTTAAAATGATACTCGCCTTTAGCTTCGTATCCCATTTTTATAAAAGGACGAGCCAACACATCAATTCCTACTCTTGGATCATTAAATGTTCTAATCGCAATGTGATCATTAAACACTTTGTTACCTTCTGCTTCTAATAAAGATTTTACTTTCTCTGCAGAGGGGGTTTTTGCAGAATATTGTTTCCAAAGCTCCTCAAAAAAATACGTTAAATTCATCTTTAATATGTTTTGATATATTACAAAATTATTATTTTTGACTATTATAGATACTTTTTTTAGTGTATTTAATTTTTAATAAACATTTTTTGTGTCATATTGATTTTGTCTTGCTTCTTAATTATCATTTTGACACATGATTTTTAATTTTTTTAGTGCTATGAGTCATTTTGATTATATCGACCAACAAATCCTTTTGCAAATTAGAGAAGATGCTAGAAAACCGTTCTCGCAAATAGCAGAAGATCTTAAAATATCTAACTCTTTGGTACACCAAAGAATTAAGAAATTGAAGGAAAATAAAGTCATCCATAAAGCAGAGTTTATGGTCAATGAAGGTCGTATTGGTTATAAAACCAAATCTTATGTGGGGATTAGGCTTAAAGAAGCAAGGTTTGCTGCAGAAGTGGTAGAGGGGCTTAAAAAAATTCCAGAAATATTAGAATGTAATTATGTTTCGGGACAATATGCTATCTTCTTTCTTATTTTTGCCTACGATAATCAACATTTAAGACGTATCCTATACGATCAGGTACATCAGATAGAAGGGGTAGCAGGAACCGATAGTTTTATTTGTTTTGATACTAATTTTAGAAGACAAGTATCATTAGATTCTTTAGGAAAGAAAAATACATATGAAGGACAATAAGGTACTGAATGGTTTAAAGAACCAATTAGAGGGCGAGTTACAGTTTGATGTATTGACCACATCTATATATGCAACAGATGCTTCTGTATATCGTAGAGTTCCCCTGGCAGTTGCTTTTCCAAAATCAAAGAATGATATAAAAAAACTGATAACATTTGCATCAGAACATGCTATTGGGCTAATCCCGAGAACAGCGGGAACCTCGTTAGCAGGGCAATGTGTAGGAGATGGTATCGTAGTTGATGTTTCTAAGTATTTTACCAGGATCATTGCTGTAGATAAGATAAAGAAGACAGTGACTTTAGAGCCCGGGGTAATACGTGATGATTTAAATCGGTATCTTAAACCGTATGGTTTGTTTTTTGGACCCAATACCTCTACTTCGAATCGCTGTATGATAGGAGGGATGATTGGTAATAACAGTAGTGGTACCACATCGATTCAGTACGGAGTGACAAGAGATAAGGTCGTAGCTTTACACACGCTGTTGTCTGATGGGAGCGAAGTAGTTTTTTCTGATGTTTCTAAAGAAGAGTTTAAAGCTAAAAGAGATCTGGGTACTTTAGAAGGTGATATTTATCGATCTATTTATGAGGAACTTTCTCCTGAAACTGTTCAGCAACAAATAATTGCTAATTTCCCTAAACCAGAAATCCATCGACGTAATACGGGGTATGCTATTGATGAGTTAATTAAGTCAGAAGTATTTGCAGATACAGCTATTCCTTTTTCTATGTGTGATTTGCTTTCGGGTAGTGAAGGTACTTTGGCTTTTACTACACAGGTTACTTTACAATTAGACGATTTACCACCCGAAGAGTCTGTTATGGTTGCAGCGCATTTTAAATCGATCGATGATTGTCTTAATGCAGTAGCCCCTGTAATGCAACATCCCTTATTTACCTGCGAAATGATGGATAAAACCATTTTGGATTGTACCAAAAATAATACAGAGCAACTTAAGAATCGATTTTTTATAGAAGAAGATCCAGAAGCCATTTTAATGCTCGAATTAAGAGCTGATATAAAAGATGACTTATTACAACAAGAAAGAGCTTTATTAAAAACACTGAATGATTCTGGACTAAGTTATGCCACCCCTATTTTAAGAGGGAACGATATTGATAAAGCCTTAGAACTACGTAAAGCTGGTTTAGGGTTGTTGGGTAATATTGTAGGAGATAAGAAGGCAGTAGCCTGTATAGAGGATACGGCAGTTGCGATACCTGATCTAGCCAACTACATATCAGAGTTTTCTGATGTTATGAAGCAATATGACCAACAGGCTGTATATTATGCGCATGCTGGGGCCGGAGAGATTCATTTACGTCCAATCTTAGATCTTAAGAAAAGCGAAGATGTGGTCTTGTTTAAAAAAATAACAGATGATGTGGCCACATTGGTAAAGAAATATAAGGGTTCGATGAGTGGAGAACATGGTGATGGTATTGTAAGAGCAAGCTATATCCCATTTATGATAGGAGAGGAGAATTATACTATCATAAAACAAATTAAAGACGTTTTTGACCCACAACATATTTTTAATCCGGGTAAAATTGTGAACGCTTATCCTATGGATAAGCAATTGCGATATGAAGTAGATCGAAAAGAACCAGAAATTGATACATTACTTGATTTTACAGACTCCCAGGGGATCTTAAGAGCTACCGAAAAATGTAATGGTAGCGGTGATTGTCGTAAATCTGTAGCAGCAGGAGGAACCATGTGTCCTAGTTATCGCGCAACCAAAGACGAAAAGGATACTACAAGAGGTAGGGCCAATGCATTGCGTGAAATTTTGACCAACAATCAAAATAAAAACAAATTTGATAGTAGCGAGCTAAAAGAGGTTTTTGATCTTTGTGTAAGCTGTAAAGGGTGTTCTGGAGAATGTCCTTCTAATGTAGATGTAGCCACGCTAAAAGCCGAGTTCGAATATCAATATCAAAAAGAACATGGTGTCTCACTACGTACAAAACTATTTGCATATAATAATAAGTTAAATTCTCTGGGGGGAATTACACCAGGATTAACCAATTTTTTATTTAGAAATAAATTAACCTCTGGGATCCTTAAATCTACGCTAAAAGTAGCCAAAGAACGAGAATTACCCTTATTAAGTAAACAATCCTTGCAAAAATGGTGTAAAAGAAATTTAAAAAATATACAACCCAAATCACCCAAAAAGAGCGTGTACTTTTTTATCGATGAATTTACCAATCATCTGGATGCGCATATCGGTATCGATGCTATCGAGTTATTAACACGATTAGGATATGAAGTAAAAGTAGTAGCTCATAAAGAAAGTGGGAGAACTTTTATTTCAAAAGGATTGTTAGAACAAGCCAAGGTAGTGGCAAATCATAATATTGCTGTTTTTAGTGAGATTGTTAGTTCTGACACTCCGCTAATCGGGTTAGAACCTTCTGCAATTTTAACCTTTAGAGACGAGTACCTACGATTGGCCAATAACCAGGAAAAAGCAAAAAGTATTGCAACTCATACGTATTTGATAGACGAGTTTTTGTTTGCGGAAATCAAACAAGGAAATATAACAACAGATCAGTTTACCCAGGCAGAACAAACCATCAAATTGCATGGGCATTGCCATCAAAAGGCATTATCGGCTGTACAAAATACCTTTGCAGCGTTAAACTTACCCGAGAATTATAAGGTTACTATCATTCCGTCTGGATGTTGCGGGATGGCAGGGTCTTTTGGGTACGAAAAGGAACATTATGAGATAAGTATGCAAATAGGGGAGCAAACTTTGTTTCCTGCAGTAAGAAAAGCAACAGAAAATACTATCATAGCTGCGGTAGGAACTAGTTGCAGACATCAAATCAAGGATGGTACGCAACGAGAATCGTTACACCCGGTGAGTATTCTGAAAAATGCGTTGGTGTAGGTTAAGACTTGAGTTACTATTGTATAAAAAAACTCGGAAAATAGTTCCGAGTTTTTGGTGGTTATTTAGTGGTATACGTATTATTTAATATCTAGAAAAATACCTGCAGATATCGATGGATTGGCATAAATAATTCGTCCGCTCACCGCAGAAGTATATGCAAAAGATACTCCGAGTTTTTTGGTAATATAATAGGCTACTTCACCACCAATACTAGTGTATTCGATATTATTTGCAAAAATACTTCCTTGCGAGTTCTGAGCAGATCGACTTCCGTTTTTAAGAGATTGTACTGCATTAAGACGCCCAATAACCCATAGTTTTTTCTTTAAAAAAGAGATGCCTGTTTCTGCACCCCAGTGCAATTCATCAGAAAAATCCTGTGTACGGTTGTTATATCCAAAATAAGTTTTGGCATATAAGGATAGATCTTTTATCGTAAAAGGTACTCCCAGATCCAATTGAAGCTGTTGGTTAAACTCACCATCTCCGGTCTGAAAACTACCATCAGAACCTCCGGCATCATCCCCGATAGGAATCCCTAGCTTTACGGTTGTAGATAAAGCAACACGACTCTTTTTTAAGATGCCATATCGTATAGCAATATCAGCATCACCAATGTTATTAAAGGCTTCCCCTTCCTGGATAAGTTCATTGATCGTACCCGATATCTGATCATTTTGTGCTACTCTGGTAAAAAAAGGAATATAGGCAATAGCGTCTAATCTATCCGTAATTCCATATTCGCCATAAAAACTTAAATTAAATGTACTTCGGGTCACATTAGGATCAATGGCTCCTGAGTTGGTATAATGTTGATCAGATACCAATAACCAGCTATTTAGTTTATAATATCCTTTATTTTTTCCTTTTGTCCATTGCGCAGTAGTAATTTGCGATACAAAAAGGGTGGCTACAACAAGTAGTATATATTTTAGTTTCATGTGTTAGTTTTACGAATGTATGTTAGTTAATTCTTCCTTCACCTACCTTTACAGAAAAGGGTTTACACCAATACAGTAGGTATTGATATTGGTTTAGTTCTACCTCGGTATCACTAATTTCGTAGGTATGGGCTTCGTTAAAAACAGTGACTGCACCTACTTCATAGGCATCGTTGATAGAGTTGGGATTATTAGTAAGGTATAGATATAACCCCGGTAGGGCAGAACTTGCGGTATAATTATTGGCTACCGATATTCGTATGATATTTTTGCTTAGTACAGATTCCATAACAAAATCTCCCGATAGGGCATAACTACTTGTGGTCATAATAGTACCAGCTCTGGATGGATTATCCAGTACAGTTTCTTCTGCTATCGCTACGGGGCTATGGGTAACTAATGTCTCGCCACCATCGGCTAAAGAAACACTAATGGTTGCTGTTCCGTTCTTAACTCCGGTAGCAAGTCCGGTGGAGGCATCAATGCTTATCGTCGTGGGGTCCGAGCTTTCCCACTGCAATGTTACCTCTTCTTCTTGTCCGATATTATTAAGATAAGTGGCTTCGAATTGATATTCTTCTCCCACTGCCAAAGATACGAGTGGATTATCAATTCGTAAAACAGGATTTACAAAATCATCTATAATATCTTCACCTATACAAGCACTAAAACAAAGTGTTATAATACCTATGTATGCGAGATGTAAACTTTTTTTCATAAGTCGTTTTTTCTAATAAAGTTTGAAAGTTTTTCACTTGGTCGAAAAAAAAATGATTTCATTTCATTCTCTATTTGTTGAAATAAACTCTTTTTTAAAAGGTTAGCTAGTATAGGTGTATATTAACTATAATTGGTTTTTTAACTATTTCGTTATTAAATTTTTATGTTTTTATGCGTCATCCAAAAAGTACACACAACTGGTTTTTAGGGCATGAAATACCTAAAAATATACCGTTTATACATTAAAATATACCTTTTGTGAACTGAAATATGTATTTGGTACAATTTAAGTAAGTAAAAACTTACTTATTATATGTCTTCCGGCGATAATTATTTAAATACAATGTTATGAAAAAAAAATGCTTACTAATGAGCTCTTTTATGCTTGCCACCTTGCTGGGTGTAGTAGTTTCTTGTTCTAAGGATGATGCAATTCCTGCAGAAACCGGGGCTATAGAAAACATCGAATCCAAAGATATTCCTCTAAAGTATGTGGGATTGATTGACGAATTAGTATTAAAAGGTTTTGATGCGAACAGATTTGTTTATAGTGCATCTAGCGATGAAATTATCTATGATGAGGATATCGTTTTTACTACTAAACATTTAATCAAGCCAAAGAATGGACATCGAATTACCCATGGTTTGATTAGCAGAGAAAACTCTAGAAATATTACTTATTTTATAGATACCGATGATGATAATGCATTTCCTTCTAATTATAGAAAACCTTTAAAAAAAGCAATGGAATATTGGAGTAATAAGCACGATAACATTACTATAACCGAGGCTAATACAGCTGCAGAAGCCGATATCGTTTGTTTACACTCTAGTACTATTCCTTCTGTTGCTAGGGCAGAGTTTCCAGCAAATGGTAATGTAGGAAATCGTGTCTATGTAAATAATAATTTTAACACCACTTATACCAAGGAGCAAAACCTAACGCTAATGCTACATGAAGTAGGGCATGCCCTTGGTTTTACACATGCCAATTTGAATAATGGTGGGGGAACGGCAATACCGGGTACGCATGATTTTGCATGGCACCAAACCAATGGTTGCGGGTCTATAATGCGAACACCTGTAAACACATGTAAATGGACCGAAACTGCTACAGATTGGTCTGAGGATGATACTATTGCGATCGATTATATATTTAATGATACCGGTGATGCTGATGGAGACGGGATAAATACAGTAGATGAAGATGGTACAGACACCGACCCTACTAATGACGATACTGATAATGATAATATTCCTAATTACTTAGATACCGATGATGATGGAGATGGTATCCCAACCGCCACAGAAGGAAGTGTATTAGATACCGATAATGATGGTGTACTTAATTATTTAGACAGTGATGATGATGGAGACAGTATTCCAACTGCTATAGAAGGAAGTACTGCAGATACAGATAATGATGGAATTCTTAATTATTTAGACAGGGATGATGATGGAGACGATATTCTAACTGCCACCGAAGGAAATACTGCAGATACAGACAATGATGGTGTACTTAATTATTTAGATAGTGATGATGATGGAGATGGTATCACAACGACTACCGAAGGAAATACTGCAGATACAGACAATGATGGTATACTTAATTATTTAGATAGTGATGATGATGGAGATAATATCCCTACAATTACAGAAGGTAATACTACTGATACTGATAATGACAATGTTGTAAACTATTTGGATGCAGATGATGATAATGATGGTATTCTTACCAGAAATGAAGATGCTAATAATAATAACAATCCTTTAGATGATGATACAGATGATTACGGTACGGCGAATTATTTGGATAAAACAATTTCATTACAGACCTTCACCAATGGTTTTGGGGGTTATACAACACTTAATGACAGTGAAGAACCTAATGGTGTCAATAGTTTTTCTACAGTAAATTGGGGACTTAGATCTACACGTTCTTCTAATTTTGTAAATACTACTGTTTTTAGCGATTGGCTGATAAGTCCTGTACTACAGCTTAGAGCAGGGGATAAGGTAAAATTTAGAGTAGCAGGTATCAACAATGCACAATCTAAGTTTGAATTGCGATTAAGTGCTAGAGGTAACAATCCACGTCTTCCAACTCCAAATAATAATAATGCCAACGAAAATGGAGATTTTACAACCATTCTTTTGGCAGGAGACTCTAACCCAAGTGCTAGTGAAGTTAGATTCTTAAATAATAATAATTGGATCAATTTTGAGGCAACTATCCCGAATAGTGTAGGAAATGTGCGTCGAGATTATAAAATTGCACTAATTCATTATGGTAGTGTAGGACAAGCAAATACTCTAGATGTAGAATATATAGAAGTCGAAGCAGAATAGTAATTTGTTAAATAATTTGACATATAATATCAAATACAAGAAACAGTTCTCAAATTATTTTGATAACTGTTTCTATTTCATAACCAGGGTATGATTAATTTCTATTTCCTCTTCGTGCACGTCTGTCTTCATGCTTAGAATTACCATTAAATCTATAGGCAAAACTTAGAGACCATCGTGCACCGTAACGACTTCGGGTTTGATTCACCAAAAAATCCGTTCCTGTGATTACTTCTCTGGTTTTACGGCTATTAAATACATTACTAGCATTGATCATTAATGTACCGTTATTTTTGAAAAGCCTTTTGCTAATGCCAAAGTTTAAATAAGATATTGCTTTTCTTCTGGTTTGTGCTGTTTTTCGTTCTCCTCTATAATTAAATCGACTCTGAAAGGTAATACCATGTTTTAGTTGTATTCTAGTATTTAATGTAGTATACCATGTGGTATCATCATTATCCAGATTTTGTGTTCCTACAGCTCCTTTTTGTTCAAAAAGATAGGCATTAAAATCGGCATTAAAACCAAGCCATTTTATAGGTTTATATGAAGTAGAAAGCTCAAAACCATAGCGTGTTTCTTTGTCCATATTAATGATTCTACTTATAAAAACATCTGTAGTATTGTCTTGTGTGGTATACCATTGGGTATCATCAGTAGTGTATGAGTAATACACAGAAGGGCTTAAAGTAAAACCATTTCCTTTTTGTAATAGCGATATTTCTATAGCATCTGTAAATGCAGGATCTAATGCTGGGTTTCCGAAAAAACGAACATTAAAATCATCTAATTCAGAAAACGGATTTAATTGCCATAATGATGGGCGGTTAATTCTTTTACTATAATTAGTACTAAATGTAGTGTTTTCACCAAACGCATATCCTAAATTGATCGTAAGAAATAGGTTAGTGTAATTTCTGGTATCATCAAAACTTCCGTTTGCATCTTTAATCCCAATTTTGGTGTCTTCTATCCGCAGACCTAGTAAATAACTAAATTTTCCTGTTTTATTTCTGTATTGTGTATACACTCCCAGGATTTGTTCATCATATTTGATCGCATTGTCCAGATTATCCAATAGTTGAAAACCTTCATTAACCAACTCTTGCGCCATAAAACCATCTTCTACCAATCTGTTTTCATATTTGGCACCCAATTCTATTTGTGAACTTTTACTGATAGGAGTTATAAAGTCTGATTGCATTACGAGATCGTTATTTTTATCGGTAGAGGTGGTTCTGATATTGGCAATAGTATTCATAATAGGAAATTCTTTTTGCGTACGTACATCCCATTTTTTTGTACTGTCCCAAAAATCATATTGCAGATCAAAAGTTAATTTCTTTCCTTGTTTTTTAAAGGTTTTGGTATAATTCATTTCTAATTGATTGTATGATCTTTTTTCTTTAGAATTACCATGGGTTACCAATAGGCTATCCAGTGCATTTTGACCAGAAGAATATCGGTAATCCAAAACTGTTTCATCAGTATCTTCGGTTTCGGCTCTATAAAAAGCAGTAGTTATCGAATTATGTTCATTAAAATAGTAATCAGCACCTACATAAAATAGTCTTCCATCATCATGTCTACTTTGATCTTCTACCTGATTTAGAAAAATAGTGTTGTCATCTCTGGTAGTTTGTTGCACTTTAGAATAATCACCATTATAATCTGTATATCTTCCTCCAACGTTGGCAAATAGATTAATACTATTGGTTTTGTAACTCATACTACCAACAAGTCTATAATCATCTGGAGTACCTACTACCCCTCTTAACTGCCCGGTAAGCCCGCCTTTACGATTTTTTTTAAGAATAATATTAATGATACCGGCAGATCCTGATGCATCATATCTTGCAGATGGTGTTGTAATTACTTCTACACGCTCTACGGTATCTGATGGGATTTGTTCTAATGCCTGAGATGATGTTAAACCAGAACGCCTGCCATTAATCAAGATAGTGACATTACCATTACCTCTTAATTGTATAGCACCAGAAGGGTCTACTGCAACCGAAGGAACATTACCCAATACATCAGTTACAGAACCACTTTGAGATAAAATATCTTTACCTACTTCAAATACCTTTTTGTCTAAGCGTAGAGAAACTTGTGACTTCTCTCCCTGGATAGTTACTGCATCAAGTTCGACGGTTTCTTTTTGTAAGGTAATGGATCCCAAATTTAGTTTTTGACGTATTTCCTTAATTTCAATGGGTAATGAGTATGTCTGAAAACCAGCATAGATAACTTCTAAAATATAATTCCCTACAGGAATTTCTGTAAGTATATAATTTCCTTGTTCATTAGTAATTACACCTTGGATTAGTTTTTGTTCAGTTGTTTTTAGGACGACTGAAGCAAAAGGTAATACATTATTAGTTGATTGTTCTACAATGGTACCATAGATTTCTGCTTCACCTTGTACTCTTTCTTGTGCGGCAATACAAGATACCGCAAACACTAGTAATAGTGTTACTAAAGTTCGTTTCATAACTGTCGTTTTTTGATTGAATGAGGCTAAAGTCGTATATAGTCTGCGTATATGTGGGAAATAATATGTGAACTGCTCTATACCTTGGTAAACAACTCTAAGTTACTCTATCTTTATAGTAATTTTACATCATAATATTTGCTGATAATCGTATGAACCAAAATTTAAAATTGATCTGTCGTCTTCTCTGTATATTTTGTTTGCTATTAATCTCGTCTTGTTATAATTCTTCTTCTTCATATCGTTCTAAAAAACAGGTGGTTTATAAAAAAGGTGATGATCCTACCTGGGCATCAAAAAATATGGATGATACGGATTGGGAAAAAAATGAAGTTCAGATTCAGGGAAATGAAATTTTTTGGGGGAGGAAAGAAGTTGAATTACTTAATACCAATAAACCTTTTAAGTCATTGGGTATTCAAATGGATAGTTTTGGAGAGTATGAGCTGTTCTGGGATGGAGTGATGATTGGTAAAAATGGAAATCCGGGAGAAGAAGATGAAGTAGAAACTAATGGGCATATGTGGGCTATGTTTAGAATTCCGGATTCTTTGGCAGCTAAAGGAACGCATATTTTGGCCATAAGAAAAAGTGTATATCATTATCCAGATTATACCGGTAGATTTCGTTTTTATATAGATGATTATGAATACCTTTTAAGAAATAATCTTATTTGGACTGCTTTTATGCATGTTTTTGCAGGGTTCTTCTTGATAGCATCATTGTATTTTTTCTTCCTTTTTTTAAGTGAAAAAAAAGGAGTTTCTATCCTTATATTTAGTATAAGTTGTTTTCTCTTTTTTGCATTGATTATTATGGAGTATATTAAGTTTTATGTTCCTATACATTATAGTAAACACCATTTAAGACTAGAAGTTATAGGAATGTTGACACTTTGTATTGCTTTTTTAGTACCGTTATATTTTTCACTACAATTTCCTTTTCCCAAAAAGAAAAAACTATTGCTATTATACGCTGGAGTATTGATATTCATTTTTTGTATACAACATGAAAATTATGATCATACTGCTTATAATTTGGCAGTAGCATTGTGGTTTACATCTTGTGCAATCGCAATATATGGGGTGTATAAAAAAATTAGTGGGGCCATTACTGTTTTGGTGATGATACTACTATGCGGATTGATAGATCAGTTTATGTACTATGATTTTAGTCTTTTTATTGGTTTTAGCTTAATTCTATTAGGTATGTTTTATATACTATCGGTTAGAACCAAAGAACAACGATTGGCTTATGAAAATTCATTGGTACAATCTACACGTCTTCGACTAGAACTATTAAAGAAAAATATTCAGCCTCATTTTTTGATGAATACACTTACCTCTTTAATAGATTGGGTAGAAGAATCTCCTAAGCAGGGAGTACAATTTATAGAGGCATTGGCCAAAGAGTTTGATCTTTTTAATCAAATAGAAAATAAAACATTGATCCCAATAACGCAAGAAATCGAGCTTTGTAAAAGTTATTTAAGTATCATGCGATATCGAAAAGAAATCTCTTATTTTTGGGAAGATAATGCTATTGATGATAGCAAAAAAATACCACCCGCTATACTGCATACGTTGGTAGAAAATGGGATTACCCATTGTATTCCTAATCAAGATAGAAGTATTCGTTTTTTACTAACAAATACAATTTCTAATAAAGCCATAACTTATACACTTTCTACCTTTGCTATTCCCAGAGTTACCAACAAACGTTTAAAGGATGGTACAGGCAATAAATATATAAAAGCTAGATTAACTGAAAGTTATGGGGATAAATGGAAGTTTGATACCGAAAAAACGAATACAGGATGGGTAAACACAATTACTATTTATAACTGATTTATATGAATATTTTAATTATAGAAGATGAATTAAGAATCGCCAAGAGAATTTTACGAATGAGTAAAGAGTTTTTTCTTAATACGCTAAATATTATCACTCATGTCGACTCATTACAAGATGGAATAGCATTTATTAAAGAAAATAAACTAGACCTGGTTCTTTTGGATTTGAATCTTAACGGTGACAATGGTTTTGATTTGTTAAAAACTACTATTTCAGAAGCTTTTCATACTATTATTATATCTGCCCATAAAGATCAGGCGCTTACAGCTTTTGAGTATGGTGTTTTAGATTTTGTACATAAGCCTTTTAATAAAGAGCGGTTAGATCTGGCATTTAACAGAGTACTTGCCAAAGAAAGTATATCTTCAAAGGATATAAAGGTATTGGCTGTCAAAAAAAGGGGAGAGGTACAATTAATCGGTATAGATACTATACGATATATAAAAGGAGCCGGAGTGTATTCAGAGTTGATCTTAGATAATGATACTAGTTTTTTACATGACAAATCATTAGAAAAACTAGAACAGTTATTACCAGATGATTTTATAAGAATACATAAATCCTATATAGTAAAGATTACAGCAATAAAGGCAATAAAAGTATATTCTGGTAGTAAATATATGGCTGAATTACATGATCAGGAGATGTTACCCGTAGGAAGAACAAGATACAAAGTATTAAAAGATAAACAGTTTAAATAGTTTCATAAGCTACAAGAAAAGGGGGTGTTAGTTCAACACCTTTTTTTTATGATATGTGTTGCAATTAGAAATTTGCATGAATCATATACAAAGAACTAGCATCAATTTTTGAAGCGGTATTTGGTAATATTTTTTGTTCTATGATTTCATTATCATCATCGTTTTAGCACCCTAAGGTTAACCAAACTCCTTCTAGTTTATCATGAGGATATCCCGTTTTTGACACCAAATCTGTTATCAAAATTTTTGATACAGGTTGTATGCCTGCATTTTTGATCTCTTCCCAGCTGGATTCTTCAATAGTTTTACCATTTATTAATAACCCATTCACTGCTTTGATGTCTTCTCCTGTAACATCGGTTGCATAGGATAGATCTATTTTGTAAATACGTTTTTGAGCTATTCCTGCTCCAGAAAATTTTCCATCCCTTTCTACCACAAGAAATTCTGTATTCGATAATGCTACGATTTCAGAGTTAGAAAGATTAGATTTTTCTTGCCTGTATAGGTATTGCTTTGTTTTGCCAGTATTAAGATTAAAAGTAACAATACGAGTAAGGTCTGTTTTTATTTTTACAGGATTGTATAAGGTAGATTGCATAATACCTACCAGGATTTTTTCATCTGGAGTGATCGAAACCTTCCATATCGCGATTAGGTCTTCTGTTTGCAAAAACAGCTGGTATTTTTCTGCCTCCATTTTCTTTATTAACTCCAATAGGCGATATACGTTCTAGCTCGACTCCCAGAGCAGAATAGTGAACAATATGAGGCCCATATTCATCAGATACCCAAAAAGTACCATCTTTGAGAGCTACCAATCCTTCAGAATCCAATCCAAAATCATCAAACGGTAATTGGTTACCATCAATATCATAAGGAATTTCTCCAGTTGCACCTTTTCCTTCTGGATTAGGAAGCCCTGTTATAGGAATACCGTTAGGGTTTTTTAGTAGAATTTCTTTTTTTAGTGCTATGTTACCATTTGCAAGCACTGCAAAATGACCTATTCTAGGAGTGTAGTTTGCCACCGGAAACTTTTTTCCACCCAAAAAATCGGTATTAGGGCCTCGATCTGTTATAGCATAAAATTCACCTTTTCTTTGTGGATGTGCAGTAGCAGCAGATCCATATCCACCATTACGTATTTCGACATCATTTTCTATAGATGCCAAAACCGAAAAAGGAAGTGGATAGGGTACATTTTCTTCTAATACAAGTTGAGGAGGTACAGAAATAGGGCCTCCCGAAGGATCATCAAGATATTGACAGGAGGTAATGACAGTAAAAACTGTTAGCAGGAGTAATTTTTTAATAGATTTCATTAGAGAGGTTTTATGATGGTTTGAAAATTAACTCAATAGAAGCTCTAATTAAGATTTCTTTACTGAAGTAATCATGTGGTTAATCATGAAAGAAGCTTGTAAAGTTTCTGGCTCTATAGAAAGGTTTTCTGACTCTTCTATTACTTCTGCATAAGACTCCATAGCTTCTTTTTCATAGTGTATCAATTTCCATTCTTGCTCATGATACTCCAGAGAGGTAAGATTCTCGATCCAATCACCAGAATTAAGGTAGAAACAGGAACCATTTTTATCAGTATGTTTTCTCATTTGTGGCTGGTGAATATGACCACAAACTACATAGTCGTATTTGTTTTTTACAGCTAATTCTGCTGCTACATCTTCAAAATCATTAATATATTTGACAGCTTTTTTTACACTATTCTTAATTTTTTTGGATAGCGAAAACTTCTCTTTTCCCATTTTTACCAAAAACCAATTGATGAGTTGGTTAAAAAGAATGAGTAGATCATAACCCCAGCCTCCTAATTTGGCAAGCCATTTTGCGTTTTGTATAGATGCATCAAATATATCTCCGTGAAAAAACCAGGCTTTCTTTCCGTCTAATTCTAATACCAGTTTATCAACAAGCTTAAAATTGCCCATTTCAGTATCACTAAATTTACGAAGCATCTCATCGTGATTACCTGTAATGTAAATCACCTCTGTCCCTTTAGAAGCAAAAGAAATAATCTTTTTAATTACTTTAAGGTGTGCTTTAGGAAAGTAACGCTTTCTAAATTGCCAGATATCGATAATATCGCCATTAAGAATTAATGTTTTTGGCTTGATACTATTTAAATAAGTAAGAAGTTCTTTGGCTTGGCATCCATAAGTGCCCAAGTGAATGTCTGAAATTACGACAAGTTCTACAGTACGTTTTTTCATAAAATCTAATAGTTATTCAAAGTAAAGAAGTAAAGCTAAACCTTAAGTTAATAAACTGTAAGTATATTGTTATGAAGTCTTTATCAGTATGTTAAGGCATTAAAAATGATTGTTGTAAAATTATTTTAATAAATACCTCTTTATTTTTTATAAAACTGAAATGTTTTTGTATCCTTTTACTAGAGGATTTTTAAATATTAACAATTACATTTGCAAAAAATCATTTTGCATGGCAGGAAATACTTTTGGTAATATATTTAAACTTACCACTTTTGGGGAATCACATGGAGTTGCAATAGGAGGCGTTATTGATGGATGCCCTGCGGGAGTTACATTAGATCTAGAAGCTATACAAGCAGAGTTAGATCGTCGTAAGCCAGGCCAATCAGCTATTGTTACACAACGTAAAGAACCAGACTCAGTAGAATTTTATTCTGGTATTTTTGAAGGTGTTACTACAGGTACCCCAATAGGTTTTGCTATAAAAAATGCAAATCAGAAGTCTAAAGACTATTCACATATCAAGGATTCGTACAGGCCATCGCATGCAGATTATACCTATGACCAAAAATATGGTGTAAGAGATTATAGAGGTGGTGGACGTTCTTCTGCCAGAGAAACAGCAAGTAGAGTAGTGGCGGGTGCCATTGCCAAACAAGTTTTATCATCGATACAAATCAATGCTTATGTAAGTGGAGTTGGACCAATTAAACTTAAAAAAAATCATACAGAGATTGATTTTTCTTTAACCGAAAGTAATATTGTACGTTGCCCAGATACAGAAACTGCTGGTGTAATGGAGAATTATATTAAACAAATAAGAAAAGAAGGCGATACAGTTGGTGGTATTGTAAGTTGTGTTATATCTGGTGTTCCTGTTGGTTTGGGAGAACCTGTATTTGATAAATTACATGCAGAGCTAGGAAAAGCAATGTTATCTATTAATGCTGTTAAAGGTTTTGAATATGGTAGTGGTTTTGAGGGCGCGGCACTAAAAGGAAGCGAACACAACGATCTTTTTAATACTGATGGTACCACCAAAACAAACCTTTCTGGAGGGATACAGGGTGGAATTTCTAACGGAATGGATATCTATTTTAATGTTGCTTTTAAGCCGGTAGCCACCATTATGCAGGATCAGGAAACCATAGATAAAAAAGGAGACATTGTAACTATGCAAGGTAAAGGGCGACATGATCCTTGTGTTGTTCCTAGAGCAGTACCTATTGTAGAGGCTATGGCTGCATTGGTCTTGGTAGATTATTGGTTACTTAATCGAACGATCAAAAAATAAGGTATTGTTGTTTTTTATAAAGAAACTACTACTTTACTAATTGAAAACTCGAAAGTGGTAAATACGTTTTCTTTTGAGGTTACATTGATAGTTCCTCCTTGTTTTTCAACAAGTTTCTTTACAGTAGAAAGACCAATACCGTTTCCTTTGTTTCCGTCTTTGTCGGTTACATTGGCTGTAGTGAAAAGCTCAAAAACAGTAGCTAGTTTGCTCTGGTGAATCCCCATTCCATTATCAGTAATTCTAAAATAAAAGAAATTCTCATCTTCTGAAGATTCTATAGATATAATAACCTTTTCCTTATCATTGTATTTAACACTATTTACGATAAGATTAAATAAAACTTGTTTAAGTGCCAGTTTATTACATTCCAGGACTGGGTCATGCTCAGGGAAATTAATGACCACGTTTGATTTTATACTTAATAAATTAATAATATCCTTTAAGAGATGGTTTAAATAAAACTCTTCGGGTTTATTATTTAGTAAATTATCACTTTCATAATGCTCTAGAATGTCACTTATGTAATTACTCATCGAAAAAGAAGATATTTTTATATACTTAAAGTATTCTAGACTTTCTTCATCTAATTTGCTCGTGAGTTTTAACTTTAATAAATCTGTAGACGTAATAATATTTGCTAAAGGAGTTTTTAAATCATGTGAGATTACTCTTGCAAATTCACGTAATGATTCGTTTTTTTTCTCTAGCTGATTCTGAATTTTTTGAAGATCTCTATTTTTCTTATTCAATTCGAAAAGAACAATTACTTGTTTTGCTAACGAATTAATGGATTCTATTTGCTTTTTGTTAAGTACTCTTGGCTTATTATCCATAACACATAGAGAACCTAAAGCAAAATTATTAGTATCTATTAATGGAATTCCGGCATAAAAAATAACAGGTCTACCTTCAAGAAAAATTGGTTCTGAGTTAAAACGAGGATCTTTGCGAGTATCTTTAATAATTAAAGGCGCATCTGGATGTAAGACTGCATGAGAACAAAGTGAATTTTTACGAGGTGTCTCACAAGTGGTTATTCCGTGTTTGGATTTAAACCACTGTCTATCACTATCTACTAATGAAATTAGAGCTACATCGGTATCGCAGATATAGGAAGCTAAAGCGGTAATCTCATCAAATTCTTTCTGAGATTCGGTATCCAGAATATCCAATGATCTTAATGCTTCTAGTCTGAAGTTTTCATTAATGGGTATAGTAGGTGATATCATCCTTTTCCAATGTATTGATTATCAATACTCAATTCTTAATAAAATTAACAAAAAATACTTAGATATTACGAGTTTTTTAGTATTTCGTAATAATTTTGCGTTAATACCGTAGATTTTCACGGTTTTCCATTAGTATAGTATCACTTTCCCTAAAAAAAGAGCCTATAGCTTAGGTAAAAATGCACATTGTGAAAAGCTATAATTGTATTTGGGGTAAAAATAAAAAGCTTATATGCATTTATAGTTCATAAAGAAATCATAACGTAAATTATGCAAGAATAGTATATCTCTATTAATAAAAAACACCTATTTTGAGCATTTTTTTTAAAGTGAGCTTCAAAATAGGTGTCAACAACAAAATATATAGTTTATTAGTATTTACTTACATCATCATCTAGTGTTTTTATAAAAGCAATGATATCTTTTATTTCCTGTGGTGTTAGGTTTAAAGGATCTGGAGGTAGTGTTTGGTATTCACTCTCGATTCCTATTCCAACGCCACCACCACGATTATAAAAATCAAGAACCTCTTCTAAAGAAGTATAAACACCATTATGCATATAAGGTGCTGTTTGATTTGTGTTTCGAACTGTTGGTGTTTTAAAAAAATGTTTTCTTTGATCTGTTTTGTATACATGATATCTGCCTAAGTCCTTACTTATTTTGGCATTTATAGTATCATTTTTTTCTGGAGTTCCTATAAGTTCTATTTCAGACTCTCTATAGTTAGGAGGTACTGTACCGTTAAATAATGGAGCAAAGTGACAAGTAGCACATTTTGCTTTACCACTAAAAAGATTAAAACCGTTAATTTCACTTTTTGTAAGTGTATTTTCTTTTGTGTTTATATTTCGGTCAAATTTTGAGTTAAAAGGAGTAAGACTTCTTATGTAACTAGCTATTGCATTTCGAATATGTGCATCACTAATTTTTTCTGTCTGATATACTTTATTAAAACTTTGTAAGTATGCATTATCTTCTGTGACTGTCTTTTCTAGTGTTTTAAGATCTGTATGAAACTCATTCTTGTTTTGAACAACTGCAATAATTTGACCTTCTAAACTACCAGCTCTTTTATCATAAAAAAAAGCTTGTTGTAATCCTGCATATAAAAGGGTAGGGGTATTTCTTGTAACTCCTTTTCCTATTTTTAGTCCATCGGTAAATGCTTTTTCAGGAAGGTGACAAGTCCCGCAGCTTATTTTTTTATTGGCCGATAAATTAGTGTCATAAAATAACTTTTTGCCTAGTTCTATTTTTTCTGGCGTAGTTTTTCCGGCATTTCTATCTGCAAAAAAAGTATGATTAAAGGTATTATTAGAAAATAGGGAAGTCGCATTATTTTTGATGCTTAGTTCGAAAGGAAAGTTTACATTCCAATCCGCAACCGTCTCATTCCACAATGTTAATTGTTTGTGTGTGTGGTTTTTGATGAAACTATACCTGTCAAAAGTATTAAAATCAGATGTTAATGTTTGAATACAAGTATCAATTTCATCATTCCATTTTTTTAAAAGTTCTATATCAACAAATTCGTGTTCTAATAAAGATAGATATGTTTTTAGACTTTTATACACCGTTTTGGACTCCTCTAAAGAATTTTCGAGCACAGGAGAATCAAATCCTGTGGTTCCTGTCACTGCTATTTGAACAATTGACTTTCGTAATATCCATAAAAAGTGATAAGTCTGTAGATGCTTAAAGCTGATATTTTGCTTAATTAATTTTAATCTGTTGGTAACTAAATTAAGATGTTTAAGCACCTTAATAGAATCCATTTCTTCGGTAAATATCTCTTCTTCTAATACCTGATAACCGCTAGGGTCTTTAATTTTTATATCTGTATAATCTTCTTCTTCAATCTTTAAAATGTTTGGTTGGTTTAGGAAACCATAATTTTCTATGTCTAACGATGCCAGGATGGGTTCCATTTTTTTAAAATACGTTCTTGATTTTAAAAAATATTTTTTGGTATTGGCTGAATTAATTTTTGCACTATCCAACAAATTAATAGCCATGCCAATATCTGCCATAAATTGTTTTTTTATCAATGTATGATAGGGTATTTTTTCGGTATTTATTTGTTTAGTTTCTTTGGTTTTTGTGCAGGAAATTAAAATTAATAATAGCACAAAGAGGCTTATAAAAAAATAAGCCCCTTTATTATTTTTAAACGATACTAATGTCATACTATCTATTTAATCCTTTGATCACGTATAGCATACTTCCTTCTTTTCGGCTGTTAGCTACGTCTGGGTTTGCTTTTGGATCTGTAAATGCTGTTCCGTCTGCTTTTTCCCAACCATGATTTTGAGTTATTAGTAGGAAAGTATCATCAACATCAATCACATCAGAAATGTCGATCATACCAGTTATTTCCCACATTTTATCTAAGTTACCATACCCTGCTGCTGTAGCTTTTGTTTGATCACACTCTAGTACTACTTTTAACGCTCCGGTGTTTAAGTTGTATTGGTATAATCTTGCATAGTGATCTGCCGCTGGTTTGAAATCCTGAATTCCGTTAGGATCCTCCTGAATGTAAGCGTAATTTTTAGTAACTGTAATATTGTCTGGACTATGAAAAGCTTCTGCAATACCACCTTCTTTATCACCATCTAAGATACAAGTGATTTTACCAGGCCCTTGAGGGTTGTAAGGGTTTAATTCTACTTTATAGATTCTTCCAGAACGAGTTCCTTTTCCGATTAATCCTGGTTTATCTCTACCCGTAACAGCCAAGTATAATTCTCTGTTATTTCTTTTGTTTCCTCTTCTCCAATCGATATCTTCTAATCTAGAGAATCCCATAACACCCTTTTCTTTGGCTTCTGCATCTAATAAATCAATATCTTTTTCATTAAGTTCTACGAATTCCATTTGATAGGATACTCCTTCTTCCATATCCATTTCATAAGTTACTCCAGGTGAAGTTACTTTTAATCCATATAATTTACCACTATCTAAATCTCCTCTTTTACCAACATACATTCCTAATTGACCAGAAGGAACTTCGTTGTTACTATTGTCATCTCCAATAAAAACAACAGTTTTTCCTGGATATGCTTTCTTGTTTAAGGCAACTGCATTTTCTGTAGACCATTGCCCTAAAGCAGGTAGCATTCTGGCAGCCGATGCTTCACCTTCATTTCTAAAAGGATTGGTTGCGAATACTCCTTTAGAGTTTCCTCCCCATTCTCCTCCAGAAAGATATAGGGGGCCAAAACCATGCTCTGATGGTGTAATCATTGATCCAGAACATTGTGCAGTATTAGCTGTTGCCACTGCGTTAAGGATATGCTCACCTTTAATAGGTTTAAAAGTTTTATCTAATGTAATTCTAGCTATAGCATAGTCTGCCTCTATATTATTAATTAAGGTATATGTACCGTCATTATTACTTAGTAGTCCAGCACCATCTGCCATAGAACCATACGTAAAATTAGGTATGTATGTATCTTCAGAAGAAAGTAAGTTGTATACTTCTATATCAGAAAATTCTGGAGTTGTTTCTATTAATACAGGAGATTTAGAATGGTTTTTTAATTCAATTTTAGGGTTGTTAGGGGTACCGATATGATCATCAAGATCACAAGAAGTTAACGCCAAAGCAGAAGCTAAAGAGGCGAAAAATAGATAATTTTTCATGATGTGTGTGTTATTTTTTTGTTTTTACAAATTTAATCCACGACACCATCGTTGGGCTTTATGTAAGTGTTTTATATTTATTAAAGAAAAGTCACCTTAGTGTTTAGAACGTAAAATTAATGTCAATGTTTAGAATCATTCTAAGGTTAGAATTTTTCAAAAACTCCTAATCCAAATAAGGCGTAATCGTACTTAACAGGGTCTTTTACATCGAATTCTCGAAGTTTTTTGTCTAGTTCTGTTAACGCTTTTCCATCATTTTGTTTGCGTGTAAGCAATCCTAGTTTTCTAGCAACGTTTCCAGAATGTACATCTAATGGGCATGATAATTGAGATGCAGAAATTGTGCTCCAAACCCCTAAATCGACTCCGGCTTTAGCATCACGAACCATCCATCTTAAAAACATATTTATTCGTTTGGCTGCAGAATTTTTGTGAGGATCACTTATATGCTTTTCTGTTCTTGGTGGATGGGGTATACTAAAAAACTCTTTCTTAAAATGATGAATTGCATTTTGTAGATTATCTTCTTGTTCATATTGATTAAAAAAGTTCTCTAAATTACCGTGGATATTATACAAATGCTGTAATGCACAAATAAAATAGGAGAGATCTGTACTATTGAATGTCCTATGTACAAACCCATCAAAATAATGATTGTCAGAAGCCTTATGATTCATTACAAAGTCTAAAGGGCTATTTCCTAGTAGGGTAATCAATTTATGAGCATTTTTTAAAATACTTTTGCGATTTCCCCAAGAAATAGTAGCGGTTAGAAAACCTGAAATTTCAATATCTTCTTTTCGAGAAAACAGATGAGGAATTTGAACGGGATCTGTTTCTATAAACTTAGGTTGTTCATAGAATACTGCCTTTTCATCTAGAAATTCTTTGAGTTGTATATTAGAAATTTTACTAAAACTACTTTGATTCATTACCACAATATTTGTACGCTAAAGTATCAAAATATATCAATTCTTTAAGGTTATTTTTTGTAATTACTAAGACCTATTCTTTGTTTACTAGTATTTCCAGGCTGTGCAGGATTAGATGCTAAATCTGGATCCATAGGGTTGTTATTAGTGCAATCTTCAAGTGCGCATATTGCATTCATAACCAAGTCCATAGTCATTTTTAAATTTTTCCGTATCCATGTCGATTTTCCTTTAAAATCAGCAGGGTTTGTAACCGCCTTTAGGCCATCATAGATCGCTTTATTGGGATATTTATCGTTTAAATAATGTTCATTAGGCTTTACTTCATTCATACCATCAATTTCTTTAGCATACCCTTCTAGTTCTTTAAATTTTTTAAACCATTTTTTCATTTTTTTTAATCGATCTTTTACAGTATCCAATAATGGTTTTTTGTCGTTATCGATTTTTTGTAAATAATGTAATTCTTCGTTAGGTAAAGGCCCACCTTTCTTTTTTTTAGAAAAAATATTCATAGGAGAAGAAGGTTCATGTTTTGTCATAATATCATCTAGATTATCTGGTGAACTTCTAAACACCCATGCATTAATGTTTAAGATAGTATCTCGATGTTTTTCACTATTTGATAAATGTAGTTTTTTGATTTTCCAGACAGGAACCTTTGTGTGTCCATAATCTAATATATCTGCTCCAGGCTCATCATTATAGATTATTTTCATAGTATTTGATGCATCTGTAATAATATGTATTCTTCCTTTTTCATCTTTTGAAACACTTAGTTTGGCAGGCCTGTATAATTCTATTTCTGTTGTTGTGTATACTTGGGGGAACGCTCTTAAAAAGAAACCGTTACCAATGTATGACCAAATTCCCTTATTGATTTCTTTACTGCCTATTCCTATGGGAGGTATCCCTTTTTTTACAGCAATAGCTTCTATTTCGTCATATTTTAACTGCGTGTTTTGCATTTTTTGACGTAAAGAAGCATATGTATTCATGAGAGATTTTACTTTTTCTGGAAGTGCTTTGTTTTTTAGTTTGTCAAAATTTACATTCATAAATAGAATATCCTTGTTGGTAAGTAGTGGCCTTACTTTGGCTTGGAATTTTAGAGGGTATTTAGAAAATTTTGCTCCTGCTTCAATTCCCCATATCAGAGTTTGTACATTAGATTGTGAAATATTTGGGTATTGTATCGTTTTTTTTAGGATAGAATGAATTAATTTAGCTTTTCTACCTTTCAATCTAGCAATTTGATATCCATCACCCTTGGTAGGTCCGTATACTCCAGCTTTTAAGCAGTAAGATCTAACGGTAGATTTATAGTAACCAGGAGTAAGGGTAGAACCATTTATCTCTTCTGCTATTTCTGTGGAAAACATATCTTCGTCTAGCCAATCGATTCCGTATAATGTATCTTTTATTGAAGTTGAAATAGCTGCGGTTTTTTCAAAAGATACTTTTTTTGTTTTATTCGAAATGCCCCTTACTTTTTTTGTTATTTTTTCAAATATCTGAGACTGACAAATAGTGCTAGTCAATAATAAAAAGGAAATCGAAAATATTTTGAAGTGTTGTGTTTTCATGGGTTATAGATGCATTGATAGGTGTATCTTTACTTGTATAAGATAGGTTATTTTGCCAATTTTTCTAATTCTTTTAAATCAAATTCATCTAAAAAGTCTTTTAGTTTATCTACAGAAAGTCTATTACCTTCTAGGGTAATCAAAAACCTTTTAGAAATTAGAAGTTCTATTTTGGTATCTGTAGTATTATCGTAATCATTATTTATTACTTCTTCAACTCCTTTGTATCCATTTATAGTACTCGATTTTTTATATCCGGTATCTGTTTCCTCTTCAAAATCTCTAGAAAATCCCATTCTCGCAAATGCTATCATAGCACTTCCTGTTTCTCCCGCTCCGTCCATGATCGAAAAGTGGATCCTATCACCATTTTCATTTTCATATTTTGCTTCTGCCATGCTTATATCTGGTATCAATTGATTTCCGATAGCTATTTTTTTTCTAGAGTATTCTGGAAGACTTTCCGGGATAATAGCCCTTAATAATTCATTAGATATAGGAGTTGATTTTTCTAGTTGGGATCCGTCTTCTTCAATTTGTTGTACTTCATCAGCGATCTTGTTAAGATCAGATACATTTTCTATTAGATCAAGTAAGCCAGGTTCTTTTTCTTCACTTTTGTTTTTTCCGCAAGAAAAGAATAGTAAAATACTAGTGACAGCTACAATTGTTTTTATCATTGCTTTTTTGTTTTTGTGTGATATATGGTTTTAATTCTTGTTCTTTTATAACAAGAATTTTTAATTATTATATGTGAATTATTGGTGTCTCGTGTTATTATATTTTCCCTAATAGAAAGCTAAGCCTAATACATGTATTAAGCTTACACAGAATTATTTGAGGTGTAATTTATAGCTCTTATTAATGTAAATTAGAGTTAATGTGAATTTGCTACCCCTTTTTTAGTATTTAATAGTGATGAACGAGAATTTAAAATAACTCATCAAGGTATTCTATTAATTTCTTTCTTCTGCTTTGTGCAACAGGAATGATATACTCCTCTTTAAGAATTACTTCATCCTTACGTCGGTCGAATGAAGAAATATGTGACATGTTGATCAAGAAACTCTGATGTGTACGTAAAAAACTATAAGTTCGTAATTTATCATCAAAAGATTTGAGTGGTTTTGATACTACTATTTTTTTCTTATTTGTGAGTAGAAAGGTGGTGTAGTTATTATCAGATTTTGCATAAATAATATCTTTAATATTAATAATATGAATGGTTTCTGCATTCTTGAGTACTAGTTTCTTTAGCTTCTCTTTACTAGAAAAGTTATGAAATAGTGTTTGTAGTTGTTTTTGATATTGGGTATTGTGAATAGCATCTTTAGCTCTATTGATAGCTAGGATTAATTCTTTTTCTTCATAAGGTTTTAGCAGGTAATCTAAAGCACTAAATTTAAAAGCATCGATAGCATATTTGGCATAAGAGGTGGTGAAAATGATTTTAAAATCTATTACTTTAAAAAGTGATAAAAATTCGAAAGCAGTACCATCGGTTAGAAACACATCTAAAATAATAAAGTCGGGTCGAAGGTTTTTGATTTGATTGGCAGCTTCTTTAATACTATCAGAACTACCAATGATATTTACATTTTTATATTGTTTTAGGATAGTAGTAACATACTCGGTTGCTTGGATGTCATCTTCTACAATAAAACAAGTAATGATATTCATAAGTGGAGAGTACTACGTTTATTCTAAGTTCTTGTAAAACTTAAAGTGACTTCTGTTCCTTCTGTAGAAGATCGAGTATTAATAGCTCCCTCAAAATTGTTAGAAGTTTTATTAAGATTCTTAAATTGTTCTCTAATAATATCTGTACTCATAGATTTATGTAATCGTTTAGAGTTATCTTTTAGAACGGTGTAACCATTTCCGTTGTCTTTTATAGCAACGAAGAGGGTATTATTTTCTTTATAGTATCGAATACTTATAATTCCGTTTTTATTGTCTTTCACCCCATGTATAATTGCATTTTCTACAAATGGTTGGGTAGCTAGCGTTGGTATGAGGTCAAAATCTTCATCGACAGTTTCTTCTACAAATAGGTCATAAGAAAATTTATGTGTTTGATTAATTTGCTGAAGTTTAAGGTAGGACTCTAGTGCTATTTTATCGTCTTCTACAGAAATAAAGTCTTCATCAGATTTTTCTAATATTAATCTAATTAGTTTTGAATAACTGGAGAGGTAAGAGCTTGATTTACTTTGGTCGTTTTTACGAATAAAATTTTGAATACTTTGTAACGCATTAAATAAAAAATGAGGATTAAGTTGCGCCTTTTTTAGCCTTTGCTGAAGTAAGATTTTATCTAGTTTTTCTTTTGTTTTATAGTTTTTAAAACCAAAATATCCTAATACCAATATTAATACCCCGAAGATAAGTATCGTGATAAGAAGATAGTTTTGTTGTTTTATGGTTAGTGCCTGTAATTCATTTTTTGTATCTAAAATATTAATCTGATTCTGTTTCTTTTCTGATTCGAATTTTTCTGTTAATTCTGCTACCTTTTCTTTTTGTAATGAGTTCGTTAGAGAGTCTTTATGAATATCTTTAAGATCGGCATATTGTAATGCTATTTCGTAATTTTTTAACCCAAAGTGTGCTTCTTTATAGTTATTGTAAATATAAGACTTCAAAACGCCTTTAGCCCCGATTAATGCACTGTCAAGATATACTATTGCATTTTTGTACTCTCCTTTTTTAAGAAAAGAATACGCTACATTATTATAGGTTAAGTTTAAGGTGTGTGATTGGTTTAATTCTTTTTTTAGTACAATGGCTTTTTTTCCATAAGTAACTGCTAGGTCATAGTTAGAACCTTTATCGGTATAATAATTAGAGAGATTGTTATAGACTACAGAAAGAACCCTTGTTGATTTATATTTTAATGCCAATTTTTCTAAATCAAATATATTATCTGTAAATTTTTTATGGAGTTTTTGGTCTAGATAAATATTACAAAGATTTACTAGTATCTGAAGCCTTAGAACCTCATTAGATTTGCTTAAGGGTAAAGCTCTTTCAAGATAAATCAGTGCATTTTTAAAATTTTTTAGAGCGGCATTTATAGCACCAATATTGGCATACGTATTTACCAATTGTTTTGGGCTTTTAGATTGCTCTAAAACCTTTGCTGCTTGAATATAAATGTCAAGGGCTTTTTTAAAATCTTGTTTATAGTATTGTATAGTGGCAAGATTATGTAAAGTTTGCCCCTCTATATGTTTAGGGAGCTCCTGTCTCAAATTAAGTTGAAGTAAAGAATCAGCTTTAGGAAAATTCTTTTTTAATATAAATAAACTACTTTTTTGTAGGTATGATTTTGCAATTAGAGTATCATTCTTAATTGATTTTGAAATAGCTAAAGCCTTTTCTACATAAAAAAAAGAACTATCAAGCTTCTTTTGTTGTAGTCCCTTGGATCGTTTTAAATAGAACGCTACTCTGCCGGATTCATCAGAATTTGACTGAGCCAGAGTTAAATTACAATTTAAAAAAACAGTATAAATAATAATTAGATAGTATGATTTCATTTTATACTTAATTAATTTATACAGTTGTGATTACAATATTTTATTGTTCTTGTGAGAGATTAAATATCCTTTCTAAACGTTCGTCTCATTTTATGTTGTTCATGTTCATAATCATTCCAAAGTGCTTGTATTGCTTTATTTTCAACTAATTCGGGGTTAGTTTCTACCATTTCAATACCATTGCGTAAAAAAGCCTCATTCATTTCTTTAAAAATAAGAGCAGTAATCCCTTTGTTTTGATACTCTGGATCAACTCCAATTAGATAGAAGGCAGCAGTATCATTTCTACGTTGTGCTTTTAGGATATGTAAGAACCTTAATGGGTATACTTTTCCATTCATCTTTTTTAGTGCTCTTGAAAAAGATGGCATAACAATAGAAAAAGCAATTAACTTTCCTGTTTTATCTGCAATGCATGTAATGTACTCTGGATTAAGATATGGAAGATATTTTTTCTTGTACATATCTATCTGGTACTGTTGTATAGGAACAAATGTTTGTAAACTACTATAAGTTTTGTTTAGTAGTTCGAACATATCATCTGCGTATTGTAATATTTCTTTACTTTTTTTGAATTTAAGAAGTTGCAGTTGGTAACGTTCTTTGATGACTTTAGAAAATTTAATAACCTTTTCTTTGGTCTCTTTAGGTACTTTAATTTTGTATTCTACCCAAGTTGCAGCTTGCTCAAAACCTAATTGTTCTAGATGTTGAGAGTAGTATGGATAATTGTACCAGGTAATCATTGTATTTAACTCTTCAAAACCTTTGACCAGTATGCCTGCTTTATCCATATTAGAAAACCCTACTGGCCCTTCCATATATGATAACGAATGTTGAGCGCCAAACTCGGCAACTTTATCCAATAAAGCACGGGTTACCTCGATATCATCTACTACATCAAACCATCCAAAACGCACTTTAGGCTTTTTTTGTTCTTTAACTTCGATCCAATTAATGATAGCCGCAATACGCCCTACAATGGTAGTACCTTTATAAGCAAGAAAGTATTTTGCTACCGCATTTTTAAATACTGGATTTTTTTCAGGATTCATTACGTCTATTTCTTCCTTGATAATAGAAGGAACGTAATAGGGGGAGTTTTTATATAGCCCAAAAGGAAACTTAACGAATGTGGTTAAATCTCCTTTTGAAGTAATTTCTTTAATCGTAATCATATATCATCTCTAATTCATCACAAATATATAATCCTTTTAACAAATATTATGATTGCCGATCGATCATTTTTAATAAAATATGATATTGATTATTTATTTACTAAAAATATTAGATAATCGACTCATGTTTAAAATGAAAACGTTACTCTAATTCTTCTAATGCTTTGTCCAATTCTGATTCGTCATCTTTTTTATTCTTCTTTTCTTTTTTCTTCTTTTTCTCTTCTTTTAGACGTTTCTTTTCTTCTTTTTTTCTACGTTTTTCTTCGGCCTTTTTGATTTTAGCCTGTTCTTTTTCATATTTTTCGAATTCAGCATCTATATCCTCATCTTCTTGTTCTTTTTGCTTTTCCTCTTCTTCTTTTTCTTTAGCTTTCTCGTCGGTCTTTTTCTCTTCGTTTTCGAACTCTTTTTCCATTTTTTCAAGTTCTTTGAGTTCTTGATCAATATCCTGCAGTTCTTGATCAACGCCTTTTTCTTTTTCCATTTTATCTAATTCGGCATCAATATCATCGATCATTTTTTGCTTTTCTTTTTCGGCACGTATTTTATCTTTTTCAGCTTTTCGTGCTTCTTTAGCTTCTCGTTTTAAGCGTCTTGATTCTTCTTTCTTAAATTTCTTTCCTTCTTTTTTAGCAATCTTCTCATTTTCAATTCGCTCACGTTCTAGTCGTTGCTCAGTTCTTCTTTCGTCAAGATCTTTTTCTATGGCGTCCCTAAAATTATCTTCTTCAAAATCGTTTACAAAAGGTGTTTTTCCTAGTTTAAGACTGTCATTTTCAATTTCATCTTTTTCGTCGAATTCATCAAAATTCTCTTCATCTTCTTCTAATTCTTCATCTTCTTCCTCTTCTTCACCTTCTTTAACACCGCTTTCTAACCCTGGTTTTTCTATAATTTCATCTTTATTATGCCAATCAAATCGGTAAGAAGCTCCAAAACTTAATGTAAATATAGAAGGAGTGTCTTTAAAATTAAATGCAATATTTGCATCAAATTGTAAATCTTGGTCGTAGAGGTATGCCCCACCAAATCTCATGATATCATCACTATAAAAATCACTTTTTTGACCCTGATATTCTCCAAAAGCAGCCCATTTATCATTTATGGTATGTGTAGAAGTGATAATCCACCCGATAATAGGGTCTTTGGTAGTGATTTTATCTACGATCAAATTAGTAACAAGCACCCAATTTCCGTTTATACTTGTGGTCCAGTTATTCTGTGTCATTACAACAATTTTTGGACTAAACCCTTCATCATCAGGAGCCGTGAAAGGATTGTTTTTAGAAACAAAATTAGCGCCCAAATATGCAGAAACCGCAGGAATAAGACTCTTCCATTTAAATCGATGATGTTCTTTCCAGCTTTTTAAAGAAGAATAATCGAGAGAATCTTTGTCTTTTGGTTTTTTATAAGGGTCATAAATCAAATATTTTGCTCCAATGGTATTTGTTTCAAAATTACTTCTCTTTATTTTTTGTTCATCACCACCTATAGTTTGCGTAACACCATCGGCGCGAAATTTACCATTTAATCTAATTTCTAATTGTTCTATAAGAAGTCCATATCGTATAGAATAATCTAAATTAAAAACATTGCTTTTGGTAGAAAGGATTTTATGTTTTTCTTTACCAAAACCAAAACCACCTTCTAACTGCAATACATTATTACCTACAGAAAATGCACCTTGTGATGTTCCTGGGCGATTCGTGTTGATCTTTTCTGTATACTGTGCAGAAACAAATTGACCAAAAATAAATAAAGAAAATAGTAATAGTATATGTTTAGGGCTCATACTCCATTGATTTGGTTCAAATATAGCGGATTTTATCATTTTTTTAGGACAGACAGCACCTATTTGTATAGAGAGTTCATTATTTTTGGAAAAAAATTTTATGCAAGAAGCATCATTGCAAGGGGTATTAAAGATAATTCTCATTATAATCTTGGTATATTATGGACTTAAAGTATTAACGCGTTTATTCGGTCCTCTATTGCTTAAGTATGTTACAAAGAAAGCTGGAGAAAAGTTCGAACAGCGTTTTAATCAATACCAGCAACCACAGCAATCGACAGAAGGAGAAGTTACTATAGATAAAAGAACAAAGAAAAATTCTTTTAATAAAGATGTAGGAGAATATATCGATTATGAGGAAATTGATTAATTTGGCGGTTCATTTAGTAAATTCTCACAAATCATGCCTTTCAAAAAAATCTTACTTCACTTATTTGTTGTTCTAGGTTTTGTAATAGTATCGTTGACTTATTTTAATCCAGTTTTAAGTGGAAAAAAAATGAGACAGGGTGATATTGTACAATATACCGGTATGGCAAAACAACAAACAGATTATAGAAACCAAACGGGTGAAGAGCCTTATTGGGCAGATAATGCGTTTGGAGGAATGCCAACCTATCAATTAGGTGCACAGTACCCTCATAGTTATATTAAAAAATTAGATAGACTGATTCGATTTTTACCGAGACCTGCTGATTACCTATTCTTATATTTTGTAGGCTTCTATATTCTACTATTGGTATTGAAAGTTGATTATAAACTCGCATTTTTAGGGAGTTTGGCATTTGGTTTTTCTACTTATTTTATAATAATTATTGGGGTTGGTCACAATGCAAAAGCACATGCAATAGGGTATATGCCATTGGTATTAAGCGGAATTATTTTAACCTTTAGGAAGCGATATATCTGGGGAGGACTATTGTTGGCCGCCGCTATGGGGTTAGAAATCGCCGCCAATCATTTTCAGATGACCTATTATTTATTTTTACTGGTATTGGTATTGGGTATTGCTTATTTGATAGATGGTTATAAAAAGAAAGAAATACCAGCATATTTCAAATCGATAGGGGTAATGGTAATAGCCGTTGTTTTTTCGTTATTGCTTAATGCTACTAATTTGATGGCAACAAAAGAATATACGCAATACAGTACAAGAGGAGATTCTGGACTTACCATACAGGCAAATGGAAAGGAAAAAGTAGCATCAGGATTGGACTTTGATTATATAACAGAGTATAGCTATGGTATTGCAGAAACTTTTAACTTGTTTATACCAAGATTTATGGGAGGGTCTAGCGCAGAAGATATAGGTACAGATTCTGAAACCTATACAGAGTTGCTAAACCTTGGGATGCCGGCTAGTCAAGCAAAATCTATTGTCGAAAGAGCTCCTACCTATTGGGGAGATCAAACCTATATAGGTGCTCCGGCTTATATTGGCGCTGTAGTTATTTTCTTATTTGTATTGGCTTTATTTCTTATAAAAGGGAGATTAAAATGGTGGATTGTCGGGGGATCAGTTTTAGCATTATTATTGTCCTGGGGGCGTAACCTAAAGTTTTTGACGGTTTTGTTTATCGACTATTTCCCATTATATGATAAGTTTAGAGCGGTATCGTCGATACAAGTAATTATAGAATTGTGTTTTCCGATATTGGCTATTGTTGGAGTACATAAGTTTTTAAAAAGCTCTGTAGACAAAGAAGCAAAATTAAAAGCTTTAAAATATGCAACTGCCATAGTAGGAGGGATAGCGGTAATTTTTCTATTGTTTAAATCGGTTATTTTTAGTTTTAGTGGATCAAATGATGGAGTATTCATTCAGCAATTAGGCCCTAATTTTGTAAGAGCATTAAAAGAAGATAGAAAATCTATTTTTACTATAGATACAGTACGTTCTTTAGTACTGGTTCTTTTGGTTGCCACTGGATGCTGGTATTATGTAAAAGGAAAATTAAAAGAAAACCTCTTTCTAATAGCGATTGGAGTTTTACTACTAATAGATTTAGTTCCTATCGATAGGAAATATGTTAACAATAGTAACTTTGTCTCTTCCAGAGAGTTTAATAAACCTTTTAGAGCAAACAAAGCCGATAAAGAAATAGATAAAGATAAAGGACATTATCGTGTTTATGATCTAACAGCAAACCCTTTTAATTCTGGAAAAGCTTCTTATTTTCATAATGCATTAGGAGGGTATCATGCAGCAAAACCAGGAAGAATACAAGATTTATATGAGTTCTATTTGGTGAAAAATGACGTGGGAGTAATGAATATGTTTAACGTTAAATATATTATTACTGAAGATGAAGATGGGGTAAAGGCATTAACAAATCCTTATGCAAATGGAAATGCCTGGTTTGTAGCCGCTATCAAAGAGGTAACCTCTGCAAATGATGAAATTTTAGCTTTAAAAGATACCGATACTAAGAAAGAAGCTATTGTTCATTCTAAATTTATGAATGGTATAGAAAAGAATAAATTTGTAACTGATAGTTTGGCATCTATATCCTTAACCAAGCATAAACCCAATCACTTGGTGTACGAATCTTCAAATACCGAAGATGGATTTGCTGTTTTTTCTGAAAATTATTATCCTGGATGGCAGGCCTATATAAATGGAGCCCCGGTTGCACATGTACAGGTAGATTATACCTTAAGGGGGTTATCTATACCAGCAGGAAAAAATGTTGTAGAGTTTAAGTTTGATCCACCTGTGGTAAAAACCGGAAGTATGATTACTATGACAAGTTCTTTTCTGTTTATATTGCTTATTGCAGGAGCGTTGTTTTTTGAGTATCGTAAAAAGAAAAAGAAAGCTTCAGTACAGGAATCCTAGAAACACAATAATTTTGAAAGTCTTAATTATTACATATTATTGGCCACCTGCTGGGGGGCCTGGAGTACAACGATGGCTTAAATTTGTAAAATATCTTAGAGAGTTTGATATAGAACCTGTTGTATATGTGCCAGAAAACCCTACCTACCCAATGGTAGATGATTCTATGCAATCAGAAATCCCAGATGATATAGTAATTTTAAAGCAACCGATTTTTGAACCTTATGCATGGGCTCAGATTTTTTCGAAAAAAGAAACAAAAACGATTAGTAAAGGAATAATTACCAGAAATGATAAGCAATCTTTTATGCAGAAAATGTTATTGTATATACGAGGTAATTTTTTTATTCCCGATGCCCGAAAATTTTGGTTAAAACCTTCTCTTAAATTTTTAAAGAAATATATAAAAGTAGAGGGGATTGATACCATAATAACCACAGGACCACCTCATAGCGTTCATTTGATTGGCATGGGATTAAAAGAACAATTGGGTGTTAAATGGTATGCAGATTTTAGAGATCCCTGGACAACAATTGGATACCATGATAAGCTTAGGTTGACCAAAAGATCTATAAAAAAACATAAATCACTAGAAAACAAGGTGTTATCTACGGCAGATCATATTTTGGTAACAAGTTATACAACAGCAGAAGAATTTAAAGAAATTAGTAATACACCCATTTCGGTTATTACCAATGGATATGATGATGAAATGATTGATTCTGTAACATTGGATACTAAATTTACAATTTCTCATATTGGCTCTTTGTTATCGGGTAGAGACCCAAAAAATCTTTGGAAAGCAATCTATGATTTGACACAAGAAAATGAAGCTTTTTCTAATGCATTACAACTACAACTGGTGGGAGCGGTAAGCGATGATGTGTTATCTTCTATTAACAATGAAAGACTATCTGATTTTTTGAATTTGAAAGGGTATGTTTCTCATAAAGAGGCAATAAAGATTCAAAGAAGCTCTCAGGTATTATTGTTGATAGAAATAGACAGTAAAGAAACCAGATGTATCGTCCCGGGTAAGTTATTCGAATATATGGTATCTCAACGACCAATTTTGGCATTGGGGCCAAAAGATGCTGATATATCCAGATTAATCTCTGATACCAAATCTGGTTACTTTTTTGAATATGCAGAATACGAAAGTATAAAATCACATATCCATAATTATTTTATTGATTTTCAGAAAGGAAAGTTAAGTTCTAGTGCTATAGGTATTGAGAAATATAGCAGGCGAGAATTAGCAAAAGAACTCGCCAAGGTTTTAAAAAATGATTAACAAGGGCTGTTGAAACAATAGTGCTCTTATACATTCTTCACTTTTAAATATTTAATTAAATATCACCTTTTTTGGGTGAGTTTTCCCTTTTGTTTGTTTGTTTTGATGCAAACAAAAAGGGAAATAAAATAGTATAGTCAATCTAGCTAGTGATTTTAATCAATTATTATAACTCAGAAGTGACTATTAGGTAAATACAAATTGGGTAAAAACAAATTTGTATAACCTCTATTAATTACCCAATCAATAATACTACTCTTAAACCATCTAATTAATAAAGTTAATGATCCAATTTTATAGATAAAGATTGGCATTATACAGTAGAAACTAAAGCAATAACTGGTTATTAAAAACTTTTATGGTAAAATTTTGTAAATCAATAAGTAAAAGTAAATGGTTTCAAAACCTTATTACAATTGCAATAATAATTGCAGGTGTTCTAGTAGGAATCGCTACTTACTCCAAGTTTTCTTCAAAACATGAAAATGTATTAGAGGTATTGAATCAGATCATTTTGTGGATTTTCATTTTAGAAATTATTATAAAAATTATAGCAGAAGGAAGAAAACCCTGGCTTTATTTTAAAGACGGTTGGAACGTTTTTGATTTTATAATCGTAGCAGCCGCATTTCTTCCTTTTGGAGGAAATTCTATAGCCATTTTACGTTTACTTCGTTTATTGAGAGTTTTAAAACTTATAAAGGCCCTACCCAAGCTTCAAATGTTGGTAGGAGCTTTATTAAGAAGTATCCCTTCTATGGGGTATGTATCAATTTTATTATTACTCCTGTTTTATATATATGGGGTAGCAGGAGTGTTCTTCTTTTCAGAAAATGACCCAATACATTTTCAAGATTTACAAAGGTCTATGTTATCCTTGTTTAGGGTTGTAACCTTAGAGGATTGGACAGATATTATGTACATCAATATGTTTGGGTGTGAAAACTATGGATATGATGATAGAATGAATCTTTGTATAAATTCACAAGGTTCTGTAGCACTTTCTGTTACCTACTTTGTCTCCTTTGTTCTTATTGGCACCATGATCTTTTTAAACTTATTTATCGGAGTTATTATGAATGGGATGGATGAAGCAAAAAATGAAATGTTATTAGAACATCAATTTGAACATAGAGAAAAGGATACTAGCATTGAAGAAGTAGAACATAAAATATATGAATTACAGGAATTAATAGTGCTCTATAAAGCCCAGCAAAAAGAAAATGAGATATAAATAGTTAATGTGAACCAAGTAATATGGGATTTTTAAATAAGATAAAAAATAAACTAGGTATTGGGGGAGTAAAAGTAAACTTACAATTTCCTGGTCATGCGTCCAAAGAAAGCAAACAAATAGAAGGTAAGGTAGTACTAACTACCAAAAGCGAACAAGAAATAATCGAAGTTAAAATTAAGTTAGTAGAAGAGTTTACCACTGGTAGAGGCGATAATACCAGTACAAAGTCTTTTGATTTAGGTGTTGTAAAGTTCTCTGAGCGCTATATCATAAAACCTGGCGAAATAAAAGAAATTCCTTTTGTTTTACCATTTGAGTTGTTAAAATCTAAAGCAGATTCGCTATCAGAAAAAAGAGGTGTTGTTGGCAAAATAGGAAAGGTAAGTAAGTTTGTGTCCAATGAGAAATCAACATATCAGGTCAAAGCAACTGCAGATGTAAAGTCAGCTGCTTTAGACCCTTTTGATAAAAAGGATATTAGATTCGTATAGTTGCTATCAGATTGTAGTACTTAGAAATATCTTTTCCTTGAATACATAATTTTATTTAATAGAAAAGAGGTGGCTTACTATAGCCGCCTCTTTTCTATTGTAATTAATACTTTACGAAAATGAAATTAGAAGACGCTGTTATTTCTAATCACCTATTTTGTACTTTTAGGCTTTTTAAAATTAAATCTATCAAAGAGTAGGAATGGGAATTGTTGTTAACCAAACTATTAAGAATATAATTATTACTTGTCTGGGATTTGGTATTGGCGCTATGAATACGCTATTTCTTTTTACCAATTTTATGGATAAAGAATATTACGGATTAATAACATACCTTATGACTGCATCTAATTTGGTATGGCCATTAATGGCTTTTGGTATGCATAATACACTAGTAAAATTCTTTTCTTCCTATAAAAGTAGAGAGCAACAAGAACGGTTTTTAACAATGATGTTAGTTTTTCCGGTGGTAGTTTCCTTGGTGTTAGGAGGGGTAGGAGTAGCATTGTATAACTTAATTCTCGAGATGTTTAGTGTTAGAAATACGATTGTAAAGCCCTATATATGGACTATTTTTATAATGGCATATACTTTATCTTATTTTGAAATATTTTTTGCTTGGTCAAAAGTGAAGTTAAAAAGTGTTTTGGGTAACTTAATGAAAGAGTTATTTTTAAGAATATGTATTTCGGTTTTATTGCTTTTATTTTATTTCTCATTACTTACCATTCATCAATTTGTTTTTTCTTTGGTAGGGGCGTATGTAATACGAGTTTTGTTGATAGGTATATATGCATTAAAACTTCATCCAATTAAACTTCGATTTTCATTACCAGATAATTATATAAACGTTCTTAAATATAGTGTACTCATTTTGATTGCAGGGTCAGTTGCAACCATTTTGATTGATCTTGATAAAGCCATGATAGAACGTTATTTACCCATAGAAAACGTAGCAAAGTATAGTATATGTGCTTATATAGCCAGCGTTATTATTATTCCGTCAAGAGCAATGCATCAAATCACCTATCCTTTGACTGCAAAATTACTTAATGAAGGAGCAAAAGAACAGTTAAAAGAGTTATACAAGAAAAGCTCTATAAATTTATTGATAATAAGCGGTTTATTAATGGTGTTGATTGTGTGCAATGTGCATCAACTTTTTACGATCATTCCTGATGAGTATGAATTGTATATATGGGTGGTTGTTTTAATAGGAACGGCAAAATTGTTTGACAATATGTTAGGGAATAATAACTCTATACTTTATAATTCAAATCATTATCGAGTTGTGCTTTATGTGGGGCTAATAATGGTGGTTTTATCGATATTGTTTAATATGATTTGTATTCCCATTTATGGTATCACGGGTGCAGCAGTAGCAACAGGAATTGCAGTATTTTGTTACAATTGTATTAAACTATGGATTGTATATTCAAAATTTGGATTGTTTCCTTTTTCTCATCAAACAATTGTAACGTTATTGATTATTATTGGTTTTGTGTTTGGTTGTTATTTTTGGGAATTTTCTTTTCACCCCTTTGTTAATATTGCCCTAAAGAGTATTTTTATAGGTTTTCTTTATATAGTAGTTATATATATGAGTAGTGTATCCAATGATATAAACGCATTAATAAAGAAAACCCTCAAAGGTGCCTAAGCATGTTCTTTGAGGATTTCCTAAAACTAACCAACCAAAAAATTAAATATTTTTATTCTTTCTAACTTCTGCTTCTTGTAGAACGTGAGCGAGTATTGCTTGTTGCTCTTGGTGTTCTGGTAGAAGTAGTACTTCTTTGTCTGTTTACAGTCGTTCTTGTTCTTGAAGCGTTAGCTTTTCTGTTTGAAGAACGTGTGGTAGTACTTCTGCTGTAATTTCTTGTAGGTGATTTTTGTCTCCTTACCTGGTTATTACTTGCTACCGACTTTGTACCCGAACTATTTCTGGTATACCTTGTACTACGTGACTTATTGTTATAAGATCTGTTAGAAACGGTACTTCTTGTTCTTGTTTTAGAAGGAGTATGCCTTTTTGTTGATGTTACTCTACTTCTTGTCTGTGTACTTCTTTTATTGGGTGTAACAGAACGTGTTCTATTGATATTATTTCTTGTTGTTACATTAGATCTATTTCTTGTTGTATTAGACCTGTTATAGTGATTTGATCTTGATCTACTACGGTTTATTTTACTATAGTTTCTGTCATTTCTTTGATACATTGCTGTTCTATTGCTTCTTGTTCTATAATTAATCCTTCTTGCATCAGAACGTCTATATCCTCTATTATAACTAGTTACTCTATTATGAGGTCTGTAGTAGTTTCTACTTCTGTAAGGTCTGCTATAATATCCATTATAATAATTACGTCTATAAACAGTGTATGAACATCTATACGGTGTATAATACCTTCTATACGGTCTCTCATATACAATACATCTGTTTACTACCGGTACTGTAAAGTATTGGTGATATGGTCTGTAAACATAATGCCTGTTGTACACATTGATGTATCCTGTGCAGTTTAGAAAATTTCCATACCTATTATAGTTAACATATAATCCACCAACTCTTGCTATTCTACCAAATCTGTTATAATTTATATATACATCACCGGCTTGTATAATTCTACCGTAATGATCATAAAAAACAGGTACGTTCTCAATTTGTACTACTGCACCATAATCATCATATTGTACATAATCATCATAATTATACCCCGAATTAAAAGTAATACTTACACCGGGTGTATTTACTCCAACACTCAAGCCATTACGTTGACCACTTAAATAAAAATCAAATTGACCGTCTGCATAAATCGAAAAATCAATTCCGCCTTCAGTGAAAATAAATGATTTTCCAGAACGATTATATAAAGATGTGGTTGTATTAGTTGTTTCTAAAGCATTAGCAGTAAAAGATGCTAATAATAAGCCTGTAAAAAGTAAAACAATATTTTTCATAATTCTTGATTTTAGAGGAGTATTTAAATTTTTATAATTTTCGATACTCACTTTTATAGTATCAAGCAGCGTGCCAAAAAAAAATGCTTAACCTGTTAAGTAAGGTTTTACAGTAATGTGTTTTTGTGAATTTAACAAATGAAGGTAAATTACTACTTATGTAGATATTTAGTAGGTATTTACTTGCTATTATAAGTAGGAAATATTTGTATTTTTTTTATATTAAATATTATTGCATTGATTTTCAGGTATTTGATTTTTTAAAATTGTTGGATTTGTGTATTTTAACTGGTAGGGTCTGTTAGGTGAATTTATTTATATTGTGTATGTTTGAGCTAAAATAATATCAGTACGTATCAATATTATACTTTAAATTTGTGATTAACTAACTCAATTTTAAAAAACAAACTCAATGAAAGAAAACACATAATACTTCATTATCCCCCAATAAAGCAGTACTTATAAAAAAGATTTTATAATTAAATTTCAAAATTTTAAACAAGTCCAATCAAATTTTCTGTTTATAAAATTTGATTGGTTGTAATCATATTTTTTGAAATCTTCGACTGTACTAATGGCATAAAATAGACTATGTCAATTGAACTTGTATTGAATTCCTTTTTGTATTTGATTGTCACAAAGAGAAACATATTAATAGGTCACATCTAGCTAATAAAAAAATGATGTGCTTGTATTGGTATGTATAATTCAAAGTAACAAACCGAAATCAATTTTAGATTAGATATAACTCTAACAAATTATATATCACACTTAATATTTTTAACACAAACACCATGAAGTTTTTAAACTATTTTAATTGGAAAGCCTGGGTAAGCGCTTGTTTACTATTTGCGCTAACAGCAGGTTTTAACCTTAAGGCTCAAGAGATCAAATGTGGGTCTGATAAGGAAATGGAAACCTTTTATGAAAAAAATTCGAATGCCAGAAAAGAACATTCTGCATTGTTGAATAAATTAGCAATGGCTCAAAGAGCTGGAGGTTTTGCAAGTAAGGCAGATTCTTATGTAATTCCTGTTGTATTCCATGTTTTTGGAAAAGAATTTAATGCCGGTACTACGGTAAATGACGAAATTGTAAAAGCAGCATTGAAACTAAGTAATGATGAATTTCAGGGTTTATTACCCGTATGGAATACTATTGATGCTCCTTTTAATGCAATTAAGCAAAAATTAGATATTACTTTTAAATTGGCACAATTAGACCCTAGCGGAAACCCAACTACTGGAATCATTTATTATGATGAGAAAGGAGGAATGGGTAACTATGGTGACCCTACAGTAGCTGCAGTAGCTTGGGATAATTATAAATATTGTAATGTTTACATTACTAGAGATTTATATGCTGATGGAGATTATTGGAATTCTGGTGTTGCCTGGTATCCTACTACGGGTATGTCTAATCAAGATATTGCAAGAGTAGTGTTTAATGGAAGCTACTTGGCAGGAAATGCAGATATCGTTAATTCGAACAGACCAGAGATGAAATCTATTCTTACACATGAATTTGGACATTATTTGGATTTACCACATACTTTCGATAAAGGAGTATGTAATAATGATCCTAATGATGGTGACGGTGTTGCAGATACACCATCTCATAAAGACCCATCTTCAGGTACACAATGTAAAGTGATTTATAACTGTTTTAACCAGGAGATTAACAACGAAAATTTCATGGATTATACAAATTGTTATAAAATGTTCACAAAAGGGCAGGTGCAAAGAATGGTTAATGCTCTGGAAAACGCACCATCTCGAAAGACATTATGGACAACAGCTAATTTAATTGAAACAGGTGTAAGTACTAACTTAGGCGCTCGTATTGCCATTTCTGGAGCTATTTTTGAAGAACGTTTTAAAAATGACGGGCAGATAGGTAACTCAATAGATATCAACTGTGTTGATTGTAATTTTACCAAGAGTTCAGGTCAAATGACTTTGAATACAGATTACACAGTTTCAAATGTTCCTTCTGGATTATCACCAAGAATCGTTGTAAATAGTAATACATCTGCAACAATTTATTTAGATAATGTTGCACCAAACAATGAAGCTATACATTCTGTAGATAATCTTTCTATTACTTTTCTTAACCCTAGTGTGTCAGGAGGGGTTTCTCAATTATTTAAAGATACTCTTGGTAACCTGAAGGTTACTTTTAAAGATGAGTATACCAAATTTTGTGATATTGGTATTCGATTCGCTACCTACGCTCATATTACAAATGTTGAATTTAATGGGTTAAGCAATGCATCTGGTTTTGATAATGGGAACTCTGATTATTTGGATATCGAATATCCTATTAAACGAGGACAATCTTACCCATTAAGTATTACTACTAATGTAGGAGGAGCACAACCAATGGGTACCGATAAGAATAGAATACAAGTATGGTTTGATTGGAACGGAGATTTTATTTTAGATAGCAATGAATTGGTGGTATCTCATCCTTATTCTAATGTTAGTACAGATACAGCAGGTAATTATACTTACCAAACCAGTGTTACGATTCCAAATAATGCTAAGTTAGGTAAAATAGGTTTTAGAGCTATGGTTCATTTTGTTCAGGGTAATGAAGGTGATAATGCATGTGATACTGTAGATAGTGGTGAGAGAGAAGATTATGGATTAAGCGTATTGGATGATTCTGTTGGTTTTGAAGTTAATTTTTCTGGAAATCCGAATGAAGTTAACTTCTCAGAACAAGTTACTTTTATAGATTTAAGTACAACAGAAACAGGAGATGCTGTTGCTTCGAGAAAATGGACTTTTGAAGGAGGAAACCCAGCAACTTCATCCAGTAGTAACCCAAAGGTTCGCTATAGAAACCCTGGTAAGTATGATGTTACCCTTCAAATTACTACAGCCAATGGACAGACCAAAACAGAAACGAAAACGGCATATATCACTTCAAGATTAGAATATTGTGAAATTGGTCCAAGGTTTGGTTCTTATTTTAGTGTAAACAGGGTCGAGCTAAATACGATGAATCACGAACCACAAACAAGTATTGGTAGAAGTTATTATGATAATGTAGGCACCACCTTAGAGATAGGAAAAAGCTATCCTATGACTATTACAGCAGAATTAGGTAACGGAGGTCAAGGTGATGTTAACCGTGTTCGTGTATGGGCAGATTGGAATTTTGATAGTGTTTTCTCTGATAATGAATTAGTGCTAAGTAAAGTGGTTAATTTTGCAGATTATGACAGTAACAAAGAGATTACGTTTACAGAGAGTATTACAGTACCTGCTTCTGCTGCTTCAGGAAAGAAAATAGGTTTACGAGTATTGGGTCACTATGTAAAAGGTTCAGAAGGAGACTCTGCTTGTGGCGAGGTTGATAGCGGTAACCGGGCAGATTATGGAATCACTATTACAGGAGTAGGAAACCCAACGTGTGACGATGGTATACAAAATGGCGATGAAACAGGTATTGACTGTGGAGGTTCTTGTGAGCCTTGTGATCCAGATCCAACTTGTGATGATGGCATCCAGAATGGAGATGAAACAGGTGTCGATTGTGGAGGTTCTTGTAAGCCTTGTATCCTCGAAGTAGAGGGTGCTACCGTATCTACCAGTGATGATCAAACAGCAATAACTACTATTACCGGTGATGGTATTGCAGATATTGTTTCGTTTAAAAATACTAGTGAATCTATAGCTACTTATGCCTATCTAATTACAGATGAAGCAGGAAAAATTCTTGCAACAGAAACTACGTCTCATGATTTTGAAGGAGCTTCTGCGGGCATCTGTAAAGTATATGGTATCTCTTACAATGGTAATTTGAATGTTTCTGGAAAAAACATTGCTGATCGTGATTTGGCAACAGCACTTTATGAGGTTTCAGATAATTTTATTACAGTCACTAGAAAAGACCCAGATCCAGACCCAACATGTGATGATGGTATCCAGAATGGGGATGAAACAGGTGTTGATTGTGGTGGTAGTTCTTGCCCTGCTTGTCCTACCCTTAATTATTGTGAGGCAAATGGAACAAATTCTTCAGACGAATATATTAGTCGTTTTCAATTAGGTAGCATCGATAATACTTCTACCTCAAATGGCGGGTATAGTGATTTTACCAGTATATCTAGTGGTCTTTCTACAGATACTAGTCATAATTTTACGATCACTCCAACATGGTCAGGTACCGTATATAGTGAAGCATATGGTATATGGATAGATTATAACCAAGATGGAGATTTTGAAGATCCAGAAGAACAAGTGTTTAGTAAAGCGGCTTCTAGAGATACTTCTATTACAGGAGAATTTACAGTGCCTTCTGATGCAAAAAATGGAGCTACAAGATTACGTGTAATTATGCGATATAGTGCAGCACCATCGCCTTGTGATAGCTTTAATTATGGAGAAGTAGAAGATTATACAGTAAATATTGGGGGAGTGGTTAATCCAAATCCTACTTGTAATGATGGTATTCAGAACGGAAATGAAACTGGTATCGACTGTGGTGGTTCATGCGCTCCTTGTGTTACTAGTGGTACTGTAGTATATGTTAATAACGATGATATTATGGCATCTTCTTCTAGTACATGGAACTTCTTTAGAATAGAAAAGGGTGATGATAGAAGCTATGGTGCATGGTATAGCGGAAATTCTATTTACTTGGTTACGTATAATAAAGGTATTGTAACGACCAATGGTAATGGTAATCAAATTGTATTGTTAGACGAAGGTGTAGAAGTTGGCGCTTCTAGTAATTTCAGTACTGATAGTAGTTCTAATGTAATAGCTTCAAACAGCTATACCGATAATAAAGGTAAATCTGGATATATTGGATTTTCTTTCGAACTTGATGGCAATACCCACTACGGATGGTTCTATGTAACAGTTGCTGCAGATGGAATGTCTTATAGCATTTTAGATTATGCATATAACACTACTGCTGGAGAAGGTTTACTTACCACAAGAAATACTACAAAAACAGGAGATAGTTTTAGTAAAGTAAATGTCTATCCTAATCCATTTAGTGACAACTTAACTGTCGATGTAAGTGGTTTGGGTAACGAGCGTTTTACAATGACAGTATATAATGTTTTAGGAAAAGTGGTATATCAAAAGGTATATGCTGATAACCCAAAAACAATTACACTTGGAGAAAAAGAGATTAGCCGTACAGGAAACTATTTTATTAAGTTTGTTTCTGGATCAAGAACAGAGGTTAATACGGTAATCAAGCAGTAAATTTGCTTAAATAAATTTATGTAGATATTAAAAAGCCCTTGCATTGTGATGATGCAAGGGTTTATTTTTTTGCTTTATTTTAAAATGAAATTGATACGATTTTTAAATGTTAATCAAAAGAAACAGTTACTGTTAGCATTAACGATAACTTAGTTTTAACTCAAAATCTTACCATCTACCATTACTAATTTTCTATCTGCCATGTTGGCTAATTCCTGATTATGGGTCACAATAACAAATGTTTGACCAAATTCATCTCTTAACTTAAAGAATAATTTATGTAAGTTTTCTGCTGCCTCGCTATCAAGATTACCAGAAGGTTCATCAGCAAAAATTACTTTAGGATTATTAATCAAAGCTCTTGCTACTGCGACACGTTGTTGCTCTCCACCAGATAATTGAGAAGGCTTATGGTTGTATCTGTGCGAAAGTCCCAAAAAATTTAATAATTCTTTTGCTCTTTCTTCGGCATCAGCTTTTGATGTTTTTTTTATGAATGCCGGTATGCATACATTTTCTAGAGCAGTGAACTCGGGTAGTAACTGATGAAATTGAAATATGAACCCAAGTTGTTCATTTCTAAATTTGGAAAGCTGTTTTTGTGATAATTCATTAACATCAGTATCATTAATATGTAAAGAACCATTATTAGCACCACTTACATGATCTAATGTGCCCAAAATTTGAAGTAATGTAGTTTTTCCTGCACCAGATGCTCCTACAATAGAAATGATCTCTCCTTCCTTTATAAAGAGATCTACACCTTTTAGTACATGAAGATTTCCGTAATTTTTATGAATATTATTTGCTCTTATCATTTGTGTATTCACTTTGAGGAGTGAAAGTAATCAATATCATTAGAATCCCCAAGTATATCCTTTATAAGAGTATTAAAAATTAAATATGCTGTTTTTTTATAAAATAATAGATTAAATTGGTACAAAATAGTAGTTATATAAGTACTTTCGCTTGCTTAAATAGAGAAAATAATTGCGTAAAAATTCTAGGTAGTTATTAATATGGAAAAAAATCATTTAGAAACAGCAGTGTTGGCTGGAGGGTGTTTTTGGTGTACCGAAGCCGTTTTTCAGCGATTAGAAGGAGTTGTTGCCGTAGTACCTGGATATACAGGAGGCACTATTAAAAACCCAGCATATAGAGAAGTAACAACTGGTAGAACAGGCCATGCAGAAGCTATTAAAATTGATTTTGATCCCACAATTATTTCATATAAAGAATTACTCGAAATCTTTTTTGCTACGCACGACCCTACTACTTTAAACCAACAAGGAGCGGATCGGGGAACTCATTATAGAAGTGTAATTTTTTATGTTAATGATCGACAAAAAAGCATTGCCGAGCAAATAATAAGTTTTTTAGCAAGTGAGAATGTTTATAAGAATGATATCGTTACAGAAATTACACTATTAGAAACTTTTTATAATGCCGAAGAATATCATAGAGATTATTATAATCAGAATACAGAGCAAGGGTACTGCCAGTTTGTAATTAACCCGAAGTTAAGAAAACTTCAGACTACCTTTAAAAATAAATTGAAAAAAGAAAAATAGAATACTTGTTATGCCGTATAAAAATTTTGAAGAATATAATATAAAAGTAACAGAAGAAGTAAAAGAAAAGTTTGAATCTATAATTACCGATTTAGGAGAAGATGTTAAGAGAGAAGGGATCGTGAAGACCCCAGAAAGAGCAGCAAAAGCAATGCAATTTCTAACGCAGGGCTATCATCAAAACCCAACAGAAATACTTAAAAGCGCAATGTTTAAGGAAGACTATGATGATATGGTGATTGTAAAAGATATAGAGCTTTATTCGCTATGTGAGCATCATATGCTTCCTTTTTTCGGAAAAGCACATATTGCATATATACCTAATGGTCATATTGTAGGTTTAAGTAAATTACCGCGAATTGTGGATGTATTTGCAAGACGTTTACAAGTGCAGGAAAGATTAACACATGATATTTTAGAGTGTATAAATAATACTCTTAAACCTCAGGGAGTGGCGGTAGTGATAGAGGCATCTCATATGTGTATGATGATGAGAGGGGTACAAAAACAAAATTCTGTAACTACTACTTCTGGTTTTAGAGGGCAATTTGAAAAAATCGAAACACGTACAGAGTTTTTGCGATTAATAACGGCAGATTTGGGATAGAGTTTTTTTGGAATACTCTTTGCTTATAGTAAGATATAACCCTAAATTTTTTAATAAACAATGACAAAAGACAAATACAAAAAACTAGGATTAAGCTTACTTTTTGATGCCATCGGAATGATATCTTATATCGTTCCCGGTGTTTTAGAATTTACAGACGTGATATGGGCTCCTATTGCAGGATGGTTGATGACCAAAATGTACAAAGGTAATGTTGGTAAAGCTGCGGGAGTATTTACATTGATAGAAGAAGCACTTCCTGGTTTTGATGTAATTCCTACTTTTACAATCATGTGGATCTATACCTATGTTATAAAAAAGAATACAGAAGAGGAAGATGTTATTGAAGTAGATATCACCCAATAAAAAGTGTTAGTCTTTAATAAAACGAGCAAAGCCAAGTCTTTTTAGCATCTTTTTTTCAAAACCCCAGAAGAAACTAAATTGACCAAATAACCATCCTACAATAAGTAATAATATTTGATATACAGGAAATATAATAAATACTCTTAATATCCAATATAACCAGGTGCTGGATGTTTCTTTACTAATCCCTATAAAAGAAAGCATTGGATCAGAAATACGCGCAGCAGTAGAACCAGTGATTGCAAAAGCAATAAATATAGCGATTAACTCCCATCGATAGGTAACTTCCCATTTTTTTGCAAGAACTTTAAATAGTTTTAGAGTGACAAATAGAAAGAGAGCAGAAAGTATTACAATAATTGCTATCTGTAAACCAATGTAAGTAGCGTCATTATTAACATGTATTGATCTTAAGATGGATTTGCTAATCAGGTATGATGAAAATATGAGACTTACCAAACCCAATACAGGAAATATCAATTGCCAACTTGAATTTATTTCCCAACGGTCTTTAAATTTTTGCATGGTGCAAAAATACAATTAAAAATTATGTAAATCAAAATCGTACTCCCCTTGTAAGCATAAATCTTTGTCTAAATTGTTGTTCGAAAAACAAGAAGTAATGATAGAGAAGATAATTTACTTCATATCCGTAACGTATATTTGGATCATAGTTAATTTGAAAAGGGTATAAATTTGGATCAAATTGTAAAGGTTGTATGACTCTTTGGTTGTATTCCATTACATAAAGTCGATTTCTGTTTTCTAAAAATACTTCAGAAAAATACCCCCGGGGTCTTTGAGAAATTACCCATGCATTAAACCCAGGTTCTATAATCAAAATTTCGTATTCTAAGCTGTCATTTGCAATTCTTACTGTATCAGAAAGAGATGCTGTAGATGTTACATTCATATTCCTATTTTTAGTTGTAGAACAACTAAATATGAATATTCCTACTAGTAATATTAAAGCACAATTTTTCATTTGTATTCCATTTCTTCTAAATATATCTAAAAAAAGAATACAATTGTGTTGTATAAATTATAAAATCCACAAAAAAATCATGCTTTTTATCTATTTATACCTATTTAAGTATTGATTTGGTTAAGTTTTTAAAAACCAATATATGTATGTTATTATTAACTTTTTTTGGTAAAAAAAATAAATTTTAAACTATCTGTATATTAAGACGTTATAGATTCCAAAAACTAGTTTGACTCTCTTCAATTTCCAAAGTATCAGCTAGTGTGATTTCCATGTTATACATAATCAATTCTGTAAATCTATTTGTTGCGAATTGTGAGTTATTGCCATTGGTATAAAGAATACCAAAGTTATTGGTAGCTGTACATCTACCATTGTTATAGTTCCCTGTTCGAAGTATTATCCCATTCTTTCTGATAGTTTGGATTGTGTTTTCTCTTATAAAAGAAAACTGTTGCCATTCATTATTTGTGTTTGCAGCATACCTAACAGAATTATCACAGCATATACCAGAATCAAAATATACTTGATTATTACTCCAGTTAATATGAGTAGACCATCGATTAGGATTATTACCTGGCTGTCTTGTGCCAAAAGCAAACTGGCTTTTAGAAGTACTATAAATTACGGTTAATACAGATCCATTTACTCCCGCGTTGGTAAGAATTTGAATACTTGTATTAATATCTAATCGATCATTATTACCATCTCCAAAAAAATAAGGCCTTATTGGGTCTGTAATAAATTGTGGTTGAAATGCGTCAGTGTTTTGGATGGCGTTTCTTCCTTGTCCACTTTGGTCATACCAAATCACCACAAATACATTGGCCGCTCCTCTCCAAGCATCTATTGCAGCTATATCGACAATATCATTGTCTGCCCATCCAAAATCTGATTGCGCATTATCACTATCTCTACGTAACCTTACCAAAGGGCCATTATAATCAGATTCTAATACTCGAAAGGAAAGCGCAAAACTGATATTGGTTAATTTTTCATCGAGGATATGTGAAGGCATCATCGTTGGAAAGTGATTGTATTGCGAAATTTGCCCAAAACCTATATACGAAACACATATACAGAATAAGTGTAAAATAAATTTTTTCATACTACTTAGTTTACTTTTAAATCCCCTGTAATATGAAATATATTTGTATCGGTAGATACAATTCCTACACCAGCGTCTAAACCTGCAGTTTTAAATCTATTCAATCGATTTTTTACGGTCACACCACCTGCTCCAGAGATAGTGACTTTGCCAGTACCAGTTTGGTATACGCTTACATTATAACCAATAGTTAATCCACTTGGAACGGTAAGGGTTACGTCTGTTGTGCTATTAAAAGTTAAAATATTACCGTTATCACTTTCTAAAAGAGTATAATTTCCTGTTTTAGGAAATACCGATGGAGCAGTTAATAGTTCCTTCCACTCGGTACCATTAAATTTATACGCCTTTTTTTTGTCGGTATCAAATACCAAAGCTCCTTCTTGAATGGATGCAACAGGGATTGCATTTATGTCTATAGTTGTTGCCTCTGGCAATCCAAGCAACGCATTATTATCTATTTGTGCTATCCCGACTGTTGAATATGCTAATATTAAAATAAGTAATAGTTTTTTCATATAAAAGTAGGTTTTAAGATAAAGGCTCCTTAAATCTAATATTTAAGAAGCCCTTGTAATTTATATAAAAGTTGAATTATTTACCAAATAATCCTCCAAGAAGACCACCTAGTCCTCCTTTTTTACCGCTTCCGCTTAGTACCATACCAGCCACGTCATCTAGAATGCTACCATCTCCATCGGCATCAAGAAATGATTCTATTAAGGATTGTTGTTTTGAACCACTTCCGCCTCCTAACATTCCGCCAAGAAGACCGTTTAATCCATTTGCATCAGAGACATTGTTTTGAGCAGCTTGTTTTCCTAAAACTCCCATTAATATAGGAGCAGCTACTTTTAATATTTGAGCAATAGAACCTGCATCTATACCAGATTTTTGGCTTAAAGCGTTCTCTACAACTGGTTGCTTATTACCAAGAATATGACCTAAAATTCCTGCTCCATCATTTGTAACATTGTCTTCAACTCCTCCTTCAAATAACCCTCCCAGGTTTTCTAGGATTCCTCCACCCGAATGTTTTCCAGATAATGCACCTAATAATCCTGATGCACCTTCGGGGGTAGATGCGTTGCGTTGCATGGCTCCCATCAATACAGGTAAAGCCATACTAAGTACGCTTCCTGTCTTATCAGCAGATTGCCCTGTTTGGCTACTTACGCCGCTAATAATTTGTTTCCCTATCGGGCTATTTAAAAGATCTAAAATTCCAGACATGATTGTATTTTTAATTATGTGAATCTAAATTTACGTTTTTTATTTCTAAAATAATCGAAGGGAATTGGTTTTATTTAGCCAAAAAATAGATGAAAGGTAAGTTTTATCGACCTATTGTTTTGGGATATAAAAATTCCTTATAAAAATAATTTTTTTATAAGGAATCAGATTATTCTTTATGGATAAAAAAAAGGTAGCTTTATTTTAGAATGGTAATGATTTGATTGGCCAATTCATCACCAATACGATCCTGTGCTTCTTTGGTTGCAGCACCTATATGCGGTGTTAGTGATACTTTAGAATTCATTAATACCTTGATTGCGGGTTTTGGCTCATCTTCAAAAACGTCTAATCCGGCAAAGTTTAGTTTTCCTTTTTCTAATGCATCTATCAAAGCTACTTCATCTACAACACCCCCACGTGCAGCATTGATAATACCTGCACCAGATTTCATTTGGTCTATCTCGGCCGAACCGATTACATATTCCTTTTGAGCTGGCACATGAAGTGTAAAGAAATCTGCATTTTTAAGCACCTCTTCTTTAGAAACAGTTTTTATATTAAAGTTTAAAGATTGTCCATCAAAAAATTCTAGAGGAATATTTACTTCGTCTATAAAAGGATCGAAAGCTATTACATTCATACCAGCACCTATGGCTATCTTTGCGGTTGCTTGTCCAATTCTTCCGATGCCTATTATTCCAAGTGTTTTTCCTCTTAACTCGGTTCCATTTGCATATGCCTTTTTTAGATTTTTAAACTTACTATCTCCTTCTAATGGCATATTTCTATTTGCATCGTGTAAAAAACGTACTCCGCTATATAAGTGTGCAAAAACCAGTTCTGCAACCGATCCCGACGATGCAGCGGGCGTATTTATTACATGTAACCCTTTCTCTTTGGCATAGGCCACATCAATATTATCCATTCCTACACCGCCTCGTCCAATAATCTTTAAAGAAGGACAGTTATCAATTATATCAGTTCTTACTTTGGTTGCACTACGAACAAGTAAAACTGATATTTCGTTTTCATTTATAAAATTGACGAGTTGGTCTTGTGCGACAGTAGTTGTTAATACGTTAAAACCTGCATTTTCTAAAGCATCTATTCCGCTTTGCGCTACTCCGTCATTTGCTAGTACTTTCATAAAACCTGAATCTTTTTTTTAATATTTCCAACTTTCTGGAAAACGATTATTAAGTAATAAAATAGAATTAAATAAGGTTATGCTTTTCGTTCAAGATCTCCCATAATATCTACTAAAACAGCAACACTTTCTATTGGTAACGCGTTATACATACTTGCTCTATAACCACCAACAGTTCTATGACCATGTAGTCCATTAATTCCCGCTTCATTCCACATAGCATCAAATGTTTCTTTTAGATCTTCATTGACAAGGGTAAACGTAGCATTCATTGCAGATCGATCCTCTTCTTTGGCAAATCCTTGAAATAATGGGTTTAGGTCTATTTCAGAATAAAGCAGTTTTGCCTTTTTTTCATTCATTTCTTCGATAGCACTAATTCCACCAAGTTTTTTTAACCAACGTAAGGTTAACATACTGGTGTATACTGCAAAAACAGGAGGGGTGTTAAACATACTAGCTTTACTAATATGAAGTTGATAATCTAGCATTGATGGAATTTCTCTTTCTACCTTACCTAAAATATCTTCTTTTACAATAACAAGAGTTGTTCCTGCCGCTCCCATATTTTTTTGTGCCCCTGCGTAGATCAAATCAAATTTTGAGTAGTCTAATTGTCTTGAAAATATATCACTACTCATATCACATATGAGCGGAGTATTTGAAACAGGAAACTTTTTGAATTGAGTACCAAAAATGGTGTTATTACTGGTACAATGAATATAATCAAGATCTTTAGGGATCTTATATCCTTTAGGGATGTAATTATAGTTTGTATCTTTTGAAGAAGCAATTTCTTCTATCTCACCAAAAAGTTTAGCTTCTTTAATTGCTTTATCACTCCAGTTACCCGTATTAATATAGCCAGCTTTTGACTGTAAAAGGTTATAAGCTGTCATTAAAAATTGAGTACTAGCTCCACCCTGAAGAAACAAAGCCTTATATCCTTTACCCTCTAATCCTAATAACTCTAATGCAAGAGAACGGGCCTCTTCCATAATATCAACAAAATCTTTACTACGATGTGAAATTTCAATAACGGATAGGCCAGAATTATTATAATCTATTAAAGCTTTAGAAGCTTCTTTAAATACTTCTTGTGGTAGAATGCAAGGACCAGCGCTAAAATTATGCTTTTTCATATCATGCAAATATTAATTGTTTTTAGTTTAATTTTTGATTTAGAGAACAAAAAAGTTTCAAGGCATTTATAGTAGTAACAAAACCTGCTTAATTGTTCGGTGTTGACTTTGATCATTGCTAATATATTGCAAAGTCATAAGTATCGCAAAGGTGCTAATAATCTACTAAAATAAAGGTGTTAAAATGATAAATAATTTAACAATTTTTTGTCAAAAATTCAATTGTATCTATGTCATCAGCATAATCCCAAAGCCTAGGAGATTGCGTTTGTCCAAATTTTATACTAGAATTAGAAAAATCATCACTCACTACACATTGTATCTTTTCTTTATCTGCTGCTAGTTTTTTATTTAGATCATCTTTATCCTCATATGTCTCATAAAAAAGTGTTGCAATAGGAGAGGAGTAGCTAGTATCTTCTTTAAGCATTAAGAAACCATTTTCCAATAATTTGTAATTGCTCATTAGGTATACAGCTTTATTATAATCATAATTATTAGCATATTTAGCACTGTTAATAATATCATTATATGCATAAATTCCTTTGAAAAAAGCATCAAAATCATATCGTTTGGGGACCATTAGCTTAGATACATTTCTACAGCCCAACCCATAATATCTAAAAATATCTTTACCAAGTGCTTCAAGTTGTTCTTTTGATTCGTTTCCTGATAAAATAGCTACAGAATTTCTGTTTTTTCTTATAATATTAGGTACTTTTCCAAAGTAATATTCAAAATACCTAGAAGTATTATTACTGCCAGTAGCAATTACTGCATCAAAATCTGTAAACTTTTCTTTTGTAAAGGTTATATAGTCTTTAAAACTTGGTTCTATTTCAATAAGATAAGATGCTAATAAAGGTAGAAGTTGATTATCGTTCGAAGATTGTTTTATTAATACGCGATGTCCACAAATCAATACACATAAAAAGTCATGAAAACCTACTAGCGGAATGTTACCAGCCATTACAATACCTACTGTTTTAGGATTCTGGATGTCTATATTGTACCTTGATAACCAGTCAGTAAGGTTCTTTTTTGTAAGGGCGTTACTCCATTGTTCTATAGAAAAAATCACATTTTCCTTGGTAAACCATCCATTGGTATGCACTGCATTATTTATTTTATGAATCATTTCATCAAAAAAATATTGAGAACCATTTACGGTTGTATATATCTCATTATCAGTGTTTTTGAATTGTTTTAGAGACTCTCCAAGCATCGAAAATGCTTTTATTCGATCATTTATTAACATCCTTTTTTGTTTATCAGTAGTATACACGCTATTTTTGTGCTGCAAATTTAGAATAAAAAAAGCTATGGCGATTATAATAACTGACGAATGTATAAACTGTGGTGCTTGTGAACCAGAATGTCCAAATACCGCTATTTATGAAGGAGCTGATGATTGGAGGTATTCTGATGGTACCGATCTAGAAGGAGATGTTGTACTACCAGGTGGTAAGGCCGTTAATGCAGATGAGGCGCAAGAACCTGTTAGTGACGAAGTATACTATATTGTACCAGATAAATGTACAGAATGTAAAGGTTTTCATGAAGAACCACAATGCGCAGCTGTATGTCCTGTAGATTGTTGTGTTCCTGACGAGGATATTGTAGAAACAGAAGAGTTCTTGTTAGAGAAACAAGCATTCATGCATAAATAAAACTTACATATTTTACCTAATAAAAAGCCTGTTTAATTACGGGCTTTTTATACTAATGGCTTAAAATTTAGTATTTTCGTTCAACCTATTTTAAATTTAAAAAATTATGAAAAAAATAATTTTACTTGCTTTATTACTAATGGTATCTGTTATGTCTTATGGGCAATATCGTTGGGAAGTTTCTGGAGGGGCTACTTTTTCGAAGCTTAATCTTGACAACGTAGAAACTACAGGAGGAACTGGTTTTTTTGTAAATGCAGGTTACGGTTATTTGATGGGAGTAAGAGCTAGAACTAGTATTGTATTTTCTTTAGACTTGTTACAACGTAAAAGTGAAATCGATCAAGCTTTAACACTACCAGCAGGTTCTAACGAACAAGAGCTTTTGGTTATCTCTACAGGAAAATCAACTGTTGAAACTCTACAAATAGGTTTTACACCAAAATTTAGATATCTAACAGGAGAAGGTAAAGATAGGTTTAGAGGCTTTATTAATGTAGGACCTTCTTTTAGGGTAAATACTGCATTAGAGGTTAATGGGCAGGAACTAGAGGATGATGCATATGAAAAGTTGATTATAGGAGGAGTGTATGGTGTTGGTTTTTCACAAATGATTGGTGAAATGTTTGATATTATGGGAGAATTTGGTGTTATGAATGATTTTGTAGATAATATTATTGATGCTGATAGTAAGTTTTTTGACGTATATGCCAGAGTAGGTGTGCGATTTAGAATTTATGATGCAAGAAGATAAATACAATATATAAACCTAACTTTAATTGTTACAAAAAGTCCTGCTGTTTACAGCGGGATTTTTTTGTTGTTATAGTATATAAAAAATAACCGCTAATGGATTTTTAAATCCATTAGCGGTTATTTTTGTTTATTTTGTAATACTAACTTACTAAACTAGCTAAGAGGCACTGAGTGCATCTCGATATTCTTTTAAATCAGCAATATTAGTTCTATTACTTAATTTTTTTGTGAGAGAAATCATGTATTTAAGACTCTCTACAGGATTTACGGCAGTATCATTATTAGAAACAGAAACAGCGTCACCATCTGCAGATTCTTCTACAGGTTCGTCATCAGGTATCGGAATTAAGAATGAATCATTCCTTTCTATATGCTCATAAGTATATCTAAGCACTTTTACCACAAGTGGTATTTGCTCTTCTAAGGCATATGTTCTTAATTCTTTAAGATCTTCTATCAATGACTCTGAATTGATTCCTGAGTTGTCAAGGTCATTCAGAATTTTATCGATTAATTTGATTGCTTTTTTATTTTCCAAAAGGATAAAGTTATTTGGGTGATTAACTATTACTAAATGCAAATTTATGTTTTTCCTGAATTATTAAAATCAAATCTGACTATATTTTTACAATTATCATCTTTTTTTTTGTTTAGGATTATTTAACAATATCTTGTTTTTTTGTATAAATAATTGTTTTTCAGGTAATTAAGTGTGTTTACTTCAGTAAATGATACTATTCCGGCTAAAGTTTGAGGTAAAACCGTAACCGCATATAGATCAATCCTCTTTATCTTTGACAAGTATTCCAATTACAATTTTTCCCTTACTTTTTTTGTTTTCCCCAACACTTACCTCCTTATTATAAGGAGGTAAGTTCTTCTTTATACATATGTTAAATGAAATTTATCCCTAAGTAAGTAACTATTACTATTGTTTTTTGAGGTAAAACAAATCGATTTTTTTGCTGTGATTGTTTAACTATAACTGTGTTTTATATAGTAAAAGGGGTATTTACCCCTATAATTCTAGTTAAACTCCCCTTATTATATATTGTCTTGATCTATACTTTTGGCATATCACAATTTGCACAAACAAAATCTTACATTTATGAAAAGGCTTTTACTACCCATAGTTCTTATTGCATTCGCTGTTGTTTGCCTTGGCATCGTTCATATAGATAATATAAACGAAATAAACTCGCAATCTGATGAGTTAAGAAAAAAGCATCAAGGGTTTATGGAAAAACGAAGTAATACAGAAAATACGAACACTATATCAAAATGAACTACTAAAAGAGATTCTACAGCTATTAATGTTGATCGATAAAAAGAGAACGAAGCTCTGGTGTGGGGATCATACAACTTTCCTTTTTTCCGAACCATTTATACCTATTCTTGGCAATAATATCATAAACCCAATCTCTAAAGAAGGATGGTATTATTAAAAAAACAGAAAAAATAGGATATAGGCCTGATAAGTGTCGTATAATATGTAAAGCAGCAGTTGATTTATAATAATACGATTTCTTCGGTTCTATTAGTAAAATAGAATCCAATTTTGAAGAATCAATATTTCTTTTCTGTATAAGTTGCTTTCCTATATCACTTTGTAAAGAAGCATATCTAAAAATATCATTTTTATCATGCTTAATGATAAAATTAATAGTACTGTTGCACATGTTGCAAACACCATCAAACAATATAATCTTTTTGGCTTCTTTCATATCTTATTACAAAGATAACGAAATAAGTAATTCATGTTAAGTTTATTATACAATTGGTTTGGATCTATTTTTTATATTTTGATGATACATTGTTATATAATCATATAGGGTTACCCATATAAGTCTCAAATTATTGTAAATGAGTATGTTATTTTGTAAATTGTATGTAAATACACAAAAGATGAAGATATTAAAATCACTTGACAGGCAGGTGTTTACAGATCG
>NZ_JBFMKP010000069.1:0-2423 GCF_040786235.1 Aquimarina discodermiae | reverse complement strand
GAAAAAATCAAAAATGATACAAATAGAATGGCTACAGTGGCTACTATTGCTTTTGCTTCAAATACAGTATGGAACGAATTTAAAAATATAGCGCTAAATCATATCCTTTTTAGAACTTAGCCTTATTTGCTTGAAAGTTGTGCATAGAAATTATAGTGTGGTAACTACAATTTACTGCCTTTTAGCAGTTTGCACAACTTTTTCTAAATGCACAACGGGTTATATTATTAAATTACATGCAAAATTCTGTTATAATTTATAAACATGATAGATCATTAGTGGGCACTTAAAACCCGTTGATTTTCAATTGTTTGTTATTTTGTTCTTTGGCATCTTTGTAATCGTACTTTCTAAGCACCTCTATTACAGGATTTTTGTCGAGTAGTGAGATGCTTAAGATTTGTAATATTTCGTAAATTGAACGCTCTACTTTCAAAGTATTTCCAACTATCGCCACGAGACAATATGCGATGATAGCACAGTAGATTTGTATTTTGACTGCATTTATAGATGTTCCCCAAAATGACTTAATCTTTAAATACTGTTTCATCCACTTAAAAAACAACTCGACCTCCCATCGTTTCTTGTATAGATACGCAATTTCCTCTGCTTTTAAATCCATATTATTAGTCAGAAAAACAAATGTTCTATTTGTGTCAGCATCATAATATTTGATACGTCTGAGTTTTTCTGGATACTTCTTTCTTGGATAGTAGGAAGTAAGTTTACCTATTTGGTCATACTTTATACCTTTAGTTTTATCGACACTATTAGAATACATTCGAGCAAACTTCATATTAGATTTTGCCCGGGTAACAAAGAAGGCTTGCTGTTTATGTAAAAGATACAAACGTTCATAATCAACATAAGCTCTGTCTAATATATAAAAACTGCCTACTTCATATAACAGTAAATCTAATGCACTCACATCATGTGCTTTGGCATTGGTTATATGCACAAAGGCAGGGATAGATGTTTTTACATCATACAGTGTATGAAGTTTGATGCCTGCTTTGGTTTTTCTAAACTCAGCCCACCAAAATACATTCAAGCATAAATCGATAGTAGAGGAATCAAAAGCATAAACATTGCCTTTGATATTGAGTTCAAAATCTGATTTATAACAACTCTCTCTTGCTCTTGCAATCAGAACATAAGCAAATGCTTCAAATATTTTATAGTTGCGATTTTCATTCGCTTTGCCAAGATTACGTCGCGATATGGACGAACCAAAACCTAAACGATAATATTTAGATTTATGAGCCTCAAGACTCAGTAGCAAATCTCTCATACTATCTCTAGCTGTTAGCTGACCGAAAACCATACATAACATCTGATTCCAGCAGGTAAAACTTCTCACGTACTTATTACCATCGTATTGTTTGACAATTCTATCAAAAATACGCCGTGGTAAAAAATCTGTGAGTTGAGCGAAAATATATTTGCCGTGATTCATCTTTTTAGTTGAATAACCAAAAATCCATGAACCATTTCAAATCGTCACGCTATAAAAAATCCCTACAGTTACGATTAACAAAGAATTTCTAAGAACTTTTTTTTATTTTTAGTGCCCACTAGTGATGATAGATATAAAATTAAAATCAGATTTTATTATTCCATTTGAAAAAATAGGAGATGAAAACTGGGAAAAAAACGCAGACATCATCATCACTGAATTTGCTGATAACTGGGAAGAAGAGTTGAAGCCTCCAATTTCTATAGAGGCTATTCAAAACTTAGAAAAGAAATTAAATGCATCGTTACCATCAAGTTTAAATTTGTTTTATCAAAAATTTGGTATTGCCAATATAGGAGAAGAGCTTCAAGATTTTGATGAAATTGACTGGCTCTATAAAATGTGGCAAAAAGAACCTGAGTATGGCCCAAATTTTACAGAGTACTCCAACAGACCGGCAGAGTAATTTTGAGCCAGATCTGGTCAAGAAACGTCAAACAATTTTAGCAGACAATCTTTCGGACAAAATCATTGGTTTATATGGTCTAGGAATGAGCTATAGGGACATCTCTAGTCATATCAAAGAAATGTACGATACAGAGTTTCTCATACGGTTTTAAGCCAAATTACCGATAGTATTATTCCAGATATCAAAGCATGGCAGAATCGCCCGTTAGATGCTGTTTATTGTATTGTTTAGTTAGATGCAATGCATTACAAAGTTAAGGTTGAGGGTAAGATTATCCATAAAGCCCTGTACAATATTTTAGGGATCGATAAAGATGGTCGAAAAGAAGTTTTGGGAATGTATATTTCCGAGAGCGAAGGTGCTAACTTTTGGTTACAAACCTGAGTTCGATTAATATTTAGAGGATTTTTTGTAGCAAAAAAGATAAGTTTTTAGTAAATTAAAGTACTGAATTTCAATTTATTAATCTAAAAACCTATCTATGATATCTTATGCTAA
>NZ_JBFMKP010000068.1:1611-2516 GCF_040786235.1 Aquimarina discodermiae | reverse complement strand
GCAACAGCCGTGTTTAATTCATTAGTAGCATCTTTATCCAAATCAGCTGCGTCTGATGCCGTAAGCTGTGCATTGGTAGCAAAAGTAGTATCCAAATCAACACCTTTATCACCCCCTGCATCTGTCACATTTAGGGTAGTACCGTCAAGTGCTACCGCTGTGTTCAATTCATTAGTAGCATCTTTATCCAAATCAGCTGCGTCTGATGCCGTAAGCTGTGCATTGGTAGCAAAAGTAGTATCCAAATCAACACCTTTATCACCCCCAGCATCAGTAACATTCAGGGTAGTACCGTCAAGCGCAACAGCCGTGTTTAATTCATTAGTAGCATCTTTATCCAAATCAGCTGCGTCTGATGCCGTAAGCTGTGCATTGGTAGCAAAAGTAGTATCCAAATCAACACCTTTATCACCCCCTGCATCGGTAACATTTAGGGTAGTACCGTCAAGCGCAACAGCCGTATTTAATTCATTAGTAGCATCTTTATCCAGATCAGCTGCATCTGAAGCCGTAAGCTGTGCATTGGTAGCAAAAGTAGTATCCAGATCGACTCCTTTATCACCCCCAGCATCTGTCACATTCAGGGTAGTACCGTCAAGCGCAACAGCTGTGTTTAATTCATTAGTAGCATCTTTATCCAAATCAGCTGCGTCTGATGCCGTAAGTTGTGCATTGGTAGCAAAAGTAGTATCCAGATCAACACCTTTATCACCCCCTGCATCGGTAACATTTAGGGTAGTACCGTCAAGCGCAACAGCCGTGTTTAATTCATTAGTAGCATCTTTATCCAAATCAGCTGCATCTGAAGCCGTAAGCTGTGCATTGGTAGCAAAGGTAGTATCCAAATCAACACCTTCTACGATGATTACTTAATTTGTGCCGACAACGCGAACTGCCATGATGGG
>NZ_JBFMKP010000068.1:0-1601 GCF_040786235.1 Aquimarina discodermiae | reverse complement strand
GCAAAAGTAGTATCCAAATCAACACCTTTATCACCCCCAGCATCTGTCACATTTAGGGTAGTACCGTCAAGCGCAACAGCCGTGTTTAATTCATTAGTCGCATCTTTATCCAGATCTGCTGCATCTGAAGCCGTAAGTTGTGCATTGGTAGCAAAAGTAGTATCCAAATCAACACCTTTATCACCCCCAGCATCTGTCACATTCAGGGTAGTACCGTCAAGCGCAACAGCCGTGTTTAATTCATTAGTAGCATCTTTATCCAAATCAGCTGCATCTGAAGCCGTAAGCTGTGCATTGGTAGCAAAGGTAGTATCCAAATCAACACCTTTATCACCCCCAGCATCTGTCACATTCAGGGTAGTACCGTCAAGCGCAACAGCCGTGTTTAATTCATTAGTAGCATCTTTATCCAAATCAGCTGCATCTGAAGCCGTAAGCTGTGCATTGGTAGCAAAAGTAGTATCCAAATCAACACCTTTATCACCCCCAGCATCGGTAACATTCAGGGTAGTACCGTCAAGCGCAACAGCCGTGTTTAATTCATTAGTCGCATCTTTATCCAAATCAGCTGCATCTGATGCCGTAAGTTGTGCATTGGTAGCAAAAGTAGTATCCAGATCGACTCCTTTATCACCCCCAGCATCGGTAACATTTAGGGTAGTTCCATCAAGTGCTACCGCTGTGTTTAATTCATTAGTCGCATCTTTATCCAGATCTGCTGCATCTGAAGCCGTAAGCTGTGCATTGGTAGCAAAAGTAGTATCCAAATCAACACCTTTATCACCCCCAGCATCAGTAACATTCAGGGTAGTACCGTCAAGTGCTACCGCTGTGTTTAATTCATTAGTCGCATCTTTATCCAGATCTGCTGCATCTGAAGCCGTAAGCTGTGCATTGGTAGCAAAAGTAGTATCCAGATCAACACCTTTATCACCCCCAGCATCGGTAACATTTAGGGTAGTTCCATCAAGCGCTACCGCTGTGTTTAATTCATTAGTAGCATCTTTATCCAGATCTGCTGCATCTGAAGCCGTAAGCTGTGCATTGGTAGCAAAAGTAGTATCCAAATCAACTCCTTTATCACCCCCAGCATCAGTAACATTTAGGGTAGTACCGTCAAGCGCAACAGCCGTATTTAATTCATTAGTCGCATCTTTATCCAAATCAGCTGCATCTGAAGCCGTAAGCTGTGCATTGGTAGCAAAAGTAGTATCCAGATCGACTCCTTTATCACCCCCAGCATCTGTCACATTTAGGGTAGTACCGTCAAGTGCTACCGCTGTGTTCAATTCATTAGTCGCATCTTTATCCAAATCAGCTGCGTCTGATGCCGTAAGCTGTGCATTGGTAGCAAAAGTAGTATCCAAATCAACACCTTTATCACCCCCAGCATCAGTAACATTCAGGGTAGTACCGTCAAGCGCTACCGCTGTGTTCAATTCATTAGTAGCATCTTTATCCAAATCAGCTGCGTCTGATGCCGTAAGCTGTGCATTGGTAGCAAAAGTAGTATCCAGATCAACACCTTTATCACCCCCAGCATCTGTCACATTTAGGGTAGTACCGTCAAGCGCTACCGCTGTGTTCAATTCATTAGTCGC
>NZ_JBFMKP010000067.1:0-2990 GCF_040786235.1 Aquimarina discodermiae | reverse complement strand
ATACCATCATTGTCACTATCTAACTGGGCATCTACAACACCATCGCCATCACCATCGGTACCGCCTCCTTCTACTAAGTCTGGGATACCATCATTATCACCATCCAAATCAAACTGGTTGATCACTCCGTCACCATCGGCATCAAAACTATCGATAACTCCATCGCCATTCACATCGGCTCCACTATCTGGATCTAAATAGTCTAAAATACCATCGCCATCACTATCGGCTAGTGGATCACCACTACCGGCGTTCTCTACTGTATCTGGAATACCATCATTATCATCATCCAGATCAACATTATCGGCAACACCATCATTATCGTTATCCTGAATGTCTCTATAATCAACCTCGCCATCGCCATCTTCATCGCCTAGGTTCGTACCACTTGGTGGGTTGATACCATCATTGATTGTTGAACCGGCTATTGCACTGTCATCATTATCATCAAAGGCATCATCTAATCCATCACCATCGGTATCGGTACCACTGGCAACGTTATCCGTATCACCATTCTCTATAATATCATTGATACCATCGTTGTCGGTATCGGTATCTATATAATCGGCGGTATCTATACCGTCTGTGTTTTCTGGAACATTTAGTAAGGTAGCTCCCGCCTGGTCACTGTCATACGCATCATCGATACCATCACCATCGGTATCGGTACCTAATGGAGCGACATAACCAACGGTAGGCTGTGCTTCGATATTATCGGGAATACCATCATCATCGGCATCGATATCCAAAAAGTCTGGATTTCCTGTAGTATCCGTATTGGCAGGAGTAAGGGTCGTATTGTCATCCAAGCCATCTCCATCGGCGTCTGGATCAGCAGTATCATCAATACCATCACCATCAGTATCGGTACCACCCGTCTGATCTACATCGGCAGCATCATCAATACCATCACCATCGGTATCGGTACCGCCCGTCTGGTCGATATCGGCACTGTCTGGAATACCATCATTGTCACTATCTAACTGGGCATCTACAACACCATCGCCATCACCATCGGTACCGCCTCCTTCTACTAAGTCTGGGATACCATCATTATCACCATCCAAATCAAACTGGTTGATCACGCCATCACCATCAGCATCAAAACTATCGATAACTCCATCGCCATTCACATCGGCTCCACTATCTGGATCTAAATAGTCCAAAATACCATCGCCATCACTATCGGCTAGTGGATCACCACTACCGGCGTTCTCTACTGTATCTGGAATACCATCATTATCATCATCCAGATCAACATTATCGGCAACACCATCATTATCGTTATCCTGAATGTCTCTATAATCAACCTCGCCATCGCCATCTTCATCGCCTAGGTTCGTACCACTTGGTGGGTTGATACCATCATTGATTGTTGAACCGGCTATTGCACTGTCATCATTATCATCAAAGGCATCATCTAATCCATCACCATCGGTATCGGTACCACTGGCAACGTTATCCGTATCACCATTCTCTATAATATCATTGATACCATCGTTGTCGGTATCGGTATCTATATAATCTGCGGTATCTATACCGTCTGTGTTTTCTGGAACATTTAGTAAGGTAGCTCCCGCCTGGTCACTGTCATACGCATCATCGATACCATCACCATCGGTATCGGTACCTAATGGAGCGACATAACCAACGGTAGGCTGTGCTTCGATATTATCGGGAATACCATCATCATCGGCATCGATATCCAAAAAGTCTGGATTTCCTGTAGTATCCGTATTGGCAGGAGTAAGGGTCGTATTGTCATCCAAACCATCTCCATTGGCGTCTGGATCAGAAGTATCATCAATACCATCGCCATCAGTATCGGTACCACCGGTCTGATCTACATCGGCAGCATCATCAATACCATCACCATCGGTATCGGTACCACCCGTCTGATCTACATCGGCACTGTCTGGAATACCATCATTGTCACTATCTAACTGGGCATCTACAACACCATCGCCATCACCATCGGTACCGCCTCCTTCTACTAAGTCTGGGATACCATCATTATCACCATCCAAATCAAACTGGTTGATTACACCATCTCCATCGGCATCAAAACTGTCGATAACTCCATCGCCATTCACATCGGCTCCACTATCTGGATCTAAATAGTCCAAAATACCATCGCCATCACTATCGGCTAGTGGATCACCACTACCGGCGTTCTCTACTGTATCTGGGATACCATCATTATCATCATCCAGATCAACATTATCGGCAACACCATCATTATCGTTATCCTGAATGTCTCTATAATCAACCTCGCCATCGCCATCTTCATCGCCTAGGTTCGTACCACTTGGTGGGTTGATACCATCATTCACTGTCGAACCGGCTATTGCACTGTCATCATTATCATCAAAGGCATCATCTAATCCATCACCATCGGTATCGGTACCACTGGCAACGTTATCCGTATCACCATTCTCTATAATATCATTGATACCATCGTTGTCGGTATCGGTATCTATATAATCGGCGGTATCTATACCGTCTGTGTTTTCTGGAACATTTAATAACGTAGCTCCGGCCTGGTCACTGTCATACGCATCATCGATACCATCGCCATCGGTATCGGTACCTAATGGGGCAACATAACCTGCGGTAGGCTGTGCTTCGATATTATCGGGAATACCATCATCATCGGCATCGATATCCAAAAAGTCTGGATTTCCTGTAGTATCCGTATTGGCAGGAGTAAGAGTCGTGTTGTCATCCAAACCATCTCCATTGGCGTCTGGATCGGAAGTATCATCAATACCATCACCATCGGTATCGGTACCACCCGTCTGATCTACATCGGCAGCATCATCAATACCATCACCATCGGTATCGGTACCACCCGTCTGGTCGATATCTGCACTGTCTGGAATACCATCATTGTCACTATCTAACTGGGCATCTACAACACCATCGCCATCACCATCGGTACCGCCTCCTTCTACTAAGTCCGGGATACCATCATTATCACCATCCAAATC
>NZ_JBFMKP010000066.1:0-3230 GCF_040786235.1 Aquimarina discodermiae | reverse complement strand
TCCGGGATACCATCATTATCACCATCCAAATCAAACTGGTTGATCACCCCGTCACCATCGGTATCAAAACTATCAATAACTCCATCGCCATTCACATCGGCTCCACTATCTGGATCTAAATAATCCAGAATACCATCGCCATCAGTATCGGCTAGTGGATCACCACTACCGGCGTTCTCTACTGTATCTGGAATACCATCATTATCATCATCAATATCGATACTATCAGCAATACCGTCATTATCGTTATCCTGAATGTCTCTATAATCAACCTCGCCATCGCCATCTTCATCGCCTAGGTTCGTACCACTTGGTGGGTTGATACCATCATTGATTGTTGAACCGGCTATTGCACTGTCATCATTATCATCAAAGGCATCATCTAATCCATCACCATCGGTATCGGTACCACTGGCAACGTTATCCGTATCACCATTCTCTATAATATCATTGATACCATCGTTGTCGGTATCGGTATCTATATAATCGGCGGTATCTATACCGTCTGTGTTTTCTGGAACATTTAATAACGTAGCTCCCGCCTGGTCACTGTCATACGCATCATCGATACCATCGCCATCGGTATCGGTACCTAATGGGGCAACATAACCTGCGGTAGGCTGTGCTTCGATATTATCGGGAATACCATCATCATCGGCATCGATATCCAAAAAGTCTGGATTTCCTGTAGTATCTGTATTGGCAGGGGTAAGGGTCGTATTGTCATCCAAGCCATCTCCATTGGCGTCGGGATCGGAAGTATCATCAATACCATCGCCATCGGTATCAGTACCACCCGTCTGATCTACATCGGCAGCATCATCAATACCATCACCATCGGTATCGGTACCACCCGTCTGATCTACATCGGCACTGTCTGGAATACCATCATTGTCACTATCTAACTGGGCATCTACAACACCATCGCCATCACCATCGGTACCGCCTCCTTCTACTAAGTCCGGGATACCATCATTATCACCATCCAAATCAAACTGGTTGATCACCCCGTCACCATCGGTATCAAAACTATCAATAACTCCATCGCCATTCACATCGGCTCCACTATCTGGATCTAAATAGTCTAAAATACCATCGCCATCACTATCGGCTAGTGGATCACCACTACCGGCGTTCTCTACTGTATCTGGAATACCATCATTATCATCATCCAGGTCAACATTATCGGCAACACCATCATTATCGTTATCCTGAATGTCTCTATAATCAACCTCCCCATCGCCATCTTCATCGCCTAGGTTCGTACCACTTGGTGGGTTGATACCATCATTGATTGTTGAACCGGCTATTGCACTGTCATCATTATCATCAAAGGCATCATCTAATCCATCACCATCGGTATCGGTACCACTGGCAACGTTATCCGTATCACCATTCTCTATAATATCATTGATACCATCGTTGTCGGTATCGGTATCTATATAATCGGCGGTATCTGTACCGTCTGTGTTTTCTGGAACATTGAGTAACGTAGCGCCCGCCTGGTCACTGTCATACGCATCATCGATACCATCGCCATCGGAATCGGTACCTAATGGAGCAACATAACCTGCGGTAGGCTGTGCTTCTACATTATCAGGAATACCATCATCATCGGCATCGATATCCAAAAAGTCTGGATTTCCTGTAGTATCCGTATTGGCAGGGGTAAGGGTCGTATTGTCATCCAAACCATCACCATTGGCGTCGGGATCGGAAGTATCATCAATACCATCGCCATCGGTATCAGTACCACCCGTCTGATCTACATCGGCAGCATCATCAATACCATCACCATCGGTATCGGTACCACCCGTCTGATCTACATCGGCACTGTCTGGAATACCATCATTGTCACTATCTAACTGGGCATCTACAACACCATCGCCATCACCATCGGTACCGCCTCCTTCTACTAAGTCCGGAATACCATCATTATCACCATCCAAATCAAACTGGTTGATCACCCCGTCACCATCGGTATCAAAACTATCAATAACTCCATCGCCATTCACATCGGCTCCACTATCTGGATCTAAATAGTCTAAAATACCATCGCCATCACTATCGGCTAGTGGATCACCACTACCGGCGTTCTCTACTGTATCTGGAATACCATCATTATCATCATCCAGGTCAACATTATCGGCAACACCATCATTATCGTTATCCTGAATGTCTCTGTAATCAACCTCCCCATCGCCATCTTCATCGCCTAGGTTCGTACCACTTGGTGGGTTGATACCATCATTGATTGTTGAACCGGCTATTGCACTGTCATCATTATCATCAAAGGCATCATCTAATCCATCACCATCGGTATCGGTACCACTGGCAACGTTATCCGTATCACCATTCTCTATAATATCATTGATACCATCGTTGTCGGTATCGGTATCTATATAATCGGCGGTATCGGTACCGTCTGTGTTTTCTGGAACATTGAGTAACGTAGCGCCCGCCTGGTCACTGTCATACGCATCATCGATACCATCGCCATCGGTATCAGTACCTAATGGAGCAACATAACCTGCGGTAGGCTGTGCTTCTACATTATCAGGAATACCATCATCATCGGCATCGATATCCAAAAAGTCTGGATTTCCTGTAGTATCCGTATTGGCAGGGGTAAGGGTCGTATTGTCATCCAAACCATCACCATTGGCGTCTGGATCAGCAGTATCATCAATACCATCACCATCGGTATCAGTACCACCCGTCTGATCTACATCGGCAGCATCATCAATACCATCACCATCGGTATCGGTACCACCGGTCTGATCTACATCGGCACTGTCTGGAATACCATCATTGTCACTATCTAACTGGGCATCTACAACACCATCGCCATCACCATCGGTACCGCCTCCTTCTACTAAGTCCGGAATACCATCATTATCACCATCCAAATCAAACTGGTTGATCACCCCGTCACCATCGGCATCAAAACTATCAATAACTCCATCGCCATTCACATCGGCTCCACTATCTGGATCTAAATAATCCAAAATACCATCGCCATCACTATCGGCTAGTGGATCACCACTACCGGCGTTCTCTACTGTATCTGGAATACCATCATTATCATCATCAATATCGATACTATCAGCAATACCGTCATTATCGTTATCCTGAATGTCTCTGTAATCAACCTCGCCATCGCCATCTTCATCGCCTAGGTTCGTACCACTTGGTGGGTTGATACCATCATTGATTGTTGAACCGGCTAT
>NZ_JBFMKP010000065.1:0-3895 GCF_040786235.1 Aquimarina discodermiae | reverse complement strand
GTTCTTGTATATTTGGTAAGGCGCAATGCTTGCAAAAAAGTAAAAGTTAGCAACCAATGCGCAGGAAATGTCGATGGCTTGGTAACATTTTGCTCTGCTACGACACATATATTAAACGTTGTATGCCATTTCGGAAAAGCCAACCGCACATTAAGCACATTTGTTTTTTCCCAAAACACAATCCAACGCTCAAAAACCAAAAGAGCTTAATCTTCCCACCGCTCCCAATAGTTACGGTTTTGACTTTCTTCTGGTCGGATACATTACTTGCTGCTCTTTGAATTGACCGATTTCTTCTCTGAGTGTCTGATTGATATTTTGGATTAGGTCATTTTGGACTTTCATAATTCTTAATAAATCATGCATAGCGTTTAGATTATCTAATTGTTTATATACAATCTCTTCTAAATCGGCTTTGGTATATCTTTTGCTCATAATTTCGTGTTTTTAATATTCAAAAAAAACTTTAATAGGTTTATTTGAACCTTTAAAAGCATAACAAAGATATTAAAAATGTCTAATTGAATACTATAAAGCATAAAATAATGCCAAAAACATTAAAAATGAAGTTATTACATTTGACATCAAACCATAATAATTTATTATGAGCAAAGAAGTTTATAATCGGATAAAGGCGGTTCTAGCAGAACAAGGAAAAACCAATAATTGGTTAGCGGATGAATTGGAAATGAATAGAACTACAGTTTCTAAATGGTGCAGAAATGAGATGCAACCTAGAGTGGAAACATTGTTTCAAATTTCTAGAGTGTTGGATATTGAGGTAAGAGAGTTACTAGTATCAACAAAAGACTAATTTGATGATTCAAAAGAGGAATGGAATAAAAATATTAGTTGCTTCAACTGTATACGGATTTGAAGATCAGTTATCAGCTATATACACCCAATTGGATAATTATGGGTATGATGTAATAAACTCTCATATGGGTACTGTTTATGCTGGTGCTGAAAATTCAAATTTACAAAACTGTATGGATGCAGTTGATGAGTGTGATGTCTTTCTTGGTTTAATAAGGCCTCATTATGGATCTGGGGTAATAGGTGAAACATCTATAACACATGAGGAAGTTTTACGTGCAATTTTGTTAAAGAAAGCAAGATGGTTTTTAGTTGATTCAAAAGTTGTATTTGCTAGACAACTATTGCGTAAAGCCGAAATTGTAGAAAAGAACTCCGGTAAAAAAATTAAACTTGAAGATGTTATTATAAGACCAAATACAATCATTGATGTAAGGAGTATTGAAATCTATAATGCAGTAACAAAGGATAAAGTACCTCCAAAGGAACGAAAAGGGCATTGGGCTCAAGAATATTATGATTTACCAGGTATGACTCGATATATAGAAGGTCAATTTTCTGATTCTTCAAAGGTTAAAAGAACGATAGATTACATGAACTCACTATAGAATTATGGAAGAAAATAAATTCATACAAAGTCTATTAAAGGACGGGGAAAGTGATCAGCTAGAACTAATGTCTCAATTTGATATTGATAGAGTTTTGTCTACAATTTGTGGATTCTTAAATACAAATGGAGGCAGGCTAATACTTGGTGTTAATGACAAAAACAAGTCTAGAAGAATTGAAAATTTCGAGAGTAATTATGAGTTACTTAATACCGTTCTTTTTAGTGAAATAATACCATCTAGCATAATTAGTATTAGAAAAGAATATTATAAAAACGAGGAAATAATATTAATAGAGGTAATAGAGGGTAATAAAAAACCTTATTCCTATAAAAACAAAACATATATAAGAATTGCTACTAGTACGAGATTAGCATCTGAAGATCAGATGAGTTTTTTAATTAGGGATCGAAAAATTTATGAATCAAGTTGGGAAAGATCTCCATGTTTAGAAGTTGAAATCAAAGATTTGGATGTAGAAGAAATAAATCATGTAATTGAACTATCCAATAAAGTTAGGAGAAGTTCACGGCATGACCCTAAAGACGTTATTTCATTTTTAAATTCAAATCAGCTTTCATTTAATCAAGGATTTTCGAATGGTTCTGTTGTACTATTTGGAAAAGAGCCTACTTATTTTTTACCACAATGCACTATCCGAATCGTTGAATTCCCAGAAGGAAAAACAGGAAGTAAATTCGGAAATACTGTGTTGATAGAAGATAATCTTTTTAAAGCTTTTAGAGAAGTTCAATCATATTTTAAAAGAACAATACCTTTAGTAAGCAAATTTAGTGAATCTGACTGGCAAAGAGTTGACACCTACAAATACCCTTTACAAGCATTAGATGAAGGAGTTATTAATGCAATCATGCACAGGGATTATTCCGATAGCTCAGGAGAAGTTTTTATCGGAGTCTATAATAATAGAATTGAAATCACTAATAGTGGTGAATTACCCCACTTCTTAACAGATTCTAAATTAAAAAAGAGTCATCAATCTATACCTCCCAATCCAAGTATCACGCATGTAGTTTTTTTATGTGGTATGATTGAAAAAGTAGGCAGAGGAACTATTCTTATAAGTGAACAATTTAAAGAACAAGGTCTACCTGCCCCACGTTGGGAAAGTAAAAATGGTTTCACAAAATTAACACTCTATGGTGATTCAAAAGAGATTGTTTTAAACGAAAGAATGAATAATTTTCTTCAATTACATACCGAAAATATTTTTTCAAGGCAAGACTATGAAGATTTTTTCCAAAGTGAAATCGCAGAAAAGACCGCTCGAAATGACCTTTCTAAATTAGTTGCAGGAGGCTTTTTAACTAAAACCGGAAAAGGTTCATTAACAAAATATGAAAGAACGAATAAACAATTACCGGGAATTACCGGGGAAACTTAATAATAACTATTTGTTTTTATCGGAAGTTACCGGAGGACGGCTTAGAAAGCGCTTTTTCAAGTATTATCACGCTTAATTAATTACCGGAAGTTACCGGAGGAACAAAGAATGACTAAATTATTGATCAAAATTTTTACCGGAAATTACCGGAAAAAGAGAATAAAACGGCATACAACAAGGTGTAAAAATCATAGCCACCCTACGGGATGTCAACGCTTCTTACACTAAACGTTATACATTATTGAAAAATGTCCCAAATAAAAGAACTTATCGAACTTATTAAAAAAGATTCAGAATGTATAGTTCATAGTCCATCAACGGACAAAATAAATCTTGAAGTTCCTGATGACTTAATGGAGTTTTATGAATACACCAATGGAGTTTCTTTATTTCCGGACAAACCTTATGGAATTGAAATTGTGGAAAAAAGTAAATTGATATCCACTAATGAGTTTTTATATCCGAAGAACGATGTGATTTGGGAAGAGCTAGAAAACGATGTAACGAATGATTGGTTTTTGATAGCCAAGTCGGATGAATTAAGCCAATATATAAGTGTTGATCTGACAAAAGACAAATTCGGAAAATGTTATGATAGTTTTTATGATACTCACGGAGAGGAAGGAATGAGTCAAATTATAGCTAAAAACTTTACTGATCTACTGACAAACCTATACAAAATTAAAGGTCTAAACTGGTTTTGGTTAGAATCCGATTTTGAGAATTTAGGAGATGCTTTTGATTAGAAAAAACAATGTATAACACCATATATGATGTCATAGCAGCTAAGTAATCAATCAAATGGTTGTTGTATTTTTGGTTAAGCGCAATACTTGCAAAAAGTAAAAGTTAGCAACCAATGCGCAGAAAATGTCGATGGTTTGGTAACATTTTGCTCTGCTACGACACATATATTAAACGTTGTATCTAATCCCTCATAGCTCTCAAAACCCTTTAGTACTATGCTAACGAAGTCTTACTTTTACACTCTAAATAATTTAAGCTCTTTGTAAGGCCGTTTTTTAAAGTGTTGCTACTTTGTATAAGCACGTGCGCAATCCTGGTT
>NZ_JBFMKP010000064.1:0-4288 GCF_040786235.1 Aquimarina discodermiae | reverse complement strand
ATATAGGATTGCGTGTGCCTTTTTAAAACACATCTTTTAATCCTAAAATTGAAAAAAATCAACAAAAACCATAATGGATGAAAAAGAAAATCGCCTAAAAATAACTTTTTAGACGACCTCTTCATTAATATTCAGAAAAAATATTTTCTAGACCACTTCGTCTCAAAAACCTTATAAACACTATAATAAATCAATTGCTTACAGTTATTACAATGTCTATATCTCTAATAAGGTAAAATTGTGTTGTATATAGAATAGAAACCCAACCAATCTCAAGTAGGGATATCTTCATATGATACTTCTGTTAATCCCTAGTAAAAAAATAGATATCTGCTCCAATGTTGTTTCCATTAATATATGGAGTAATGGCAATTCTTCTTTCGGCATACAAATAATCAAAAGTTTCGTTAATTATTGAATTATTCTTAGAAGATGCAACAAGTGGTGGCCCATCTAAAACTCCTCCAAGATTTTCTAAACTACCTTTTATTTCTTTATTAACACCATCATCTATAGTAATATCTATCTCTCTGAAATGACCATCCCATGTCTGATTAGGATTGTTTGAATAGGGTCTTAAATTGAAATAAGTCTCTTTGTTAGATGTACTCATTACCATTACCATTTTCGGATCAAGTTTATGGTTAAAAGTTGCTCTACTACCTCTTCGTTTATCTGAAACGCTTAAAGCTTGATCCGTAAGGTTAAAAATTTGAAGAACATATGCATTATCCGAAAAATGATCATTTCTATAAGCTACCATTTCAGCATGTCCCTCCGACGTCCTCGGAAAAGTTCTATAGACCCTAAAGTCTTGTTGGCTTTTTCCTATCACTTGCGTTTCTGAATCAGGGTCAATACCACTTGATAAGCCTTCGTTTTGATCGTCCTTTTCACAGCTGACTAGTATTGCTACTAAGAGCATTAAAGGCATAATTTTTAAGGTAATTCGAACATAATTTTTCATTTAGTTAAAGTTTTAAGGTTGAAAATCCGAAAGTATTAAAAAAAAGGAATTTACAAAGTGCTGAATGTATCAATGGTATATTTAATTGTATGAACAGTATATTTAGTTGTATGAATAGTATATTTAATTGTATGTGGTGATATATAGTCTAATTCAAGACCAAAATTGTACATTATATAATAATAAACCTCATCTGGTGTGTGTTTTTTATGGATATTTGAAATTACTTAGAAATGAAGTCTTTATAATTGGTTAGAAGATGTTATCATTCCTGAAGCAGTAATTTTTAATATATCAGATTTTCAAAAAAATAGGGAACTGATTATTTGTATTGGATGTCAAATTGCAGGTGTTCTCCTTTGATATTAGAAACATCAATTCCATAAATAATAGTATATTCCATTTTAGTTATTTTAAGGAAGAACAAAGTCCATAGGAATCATTAACCTATAAACATGTTTTAATGCCTTATGAGTTGCCTGGATTTTGATAGAAAAAGGAGGTGATTTTCAATTTTCTAGGTAACATTGGCATAATCAAATTTGATCCTCCTTTTTTGTTTTTTCTAATTTTGATATAAATGTAACTAGATGTTAACTTAGGTTAGTGTTAAAGTAAGAAAAGAATTATATAACATTATGAGTACCATCAAAAAAAGAGATATCTCTATACTTGGCCCTGATACTTTTACAGGAATAAGGTTAAAAACACCTGCCCAATATGCTGCTGGATTACCGGCTGTAAAAATTGCACTTCAGCATGCGTTTAAAGAAATGGGGGTAGTCAAATCATTTCATGCATTATCACAAATGAATCAAAAAGAAGGGTTTGATTGTCCTGGTTGTGCATGGCCAGACCCCGAGAAGCCATCTAAAATAGGAGAGTATTGTGAAAATGGTGTAAAAGCAATTGCAGAAGAGGCGACTAATAAAAGGGTAGATAGAGATTTTTTTGCAAAATACTCGATAGAAGAACTGTCACGATGGTCAGATTATCAAATAGGAAAGAGTGGGCGCTTAACAGAACCCATGGTATTAAGACCTGATAGTATTTATTATGAGTCGATAACCTGGGAAAAAGCATACCAGTTAATAGCAAAAGAATTAAAAGTACTTAATTCTCCAGACGAAGGAGTGTTTTATACATCAGGGAGATCCAGTAACGAAGCAGCCTTTTTATATGGTTTGTTTGTAAGAGCATTCGGAACCAATAATATGCCCGATTGTTCGAATATGTGTCATGAATCTAGTGGTGTGGCTTTAAATGAGACATTGGGAATTGGAAAAGGATCTGTGAAGTTGGATGATTTTGACAAAGCAGAGGTTGTCATTGTAATTGGGCAAAACCCAGGAACTAATCACCCCAGAATGCTATCGGCCTTACAAAAGTGTAAAGAAAATGGAGGAAAAGTAATTAGTATTAATCCTTTAGAAGAAGCGGGACTCATTAGATTTAAAAACCCTCAAGAAGTAAAAGGACTTTTATCTTCAGGTACTGCCTTAACTGATATTCATCTTCAGGTAAAAATAAATCAAGATGTAGCATTACTTAAATTGATCATTAAAAAGCTAGCTGTACTAGATAAAGAAGGTGAAAACGTTTTTGATCATCGGTTTATAGAAACGTATACCGATGGATATGAAGTATTGATACAGGATTTAGAAAAATACTCAGAAGAAGAATTATTAGTTCATTGTGGCGTACAGTTAGAAAAAGTAAATGAAACCGTTCATTTATTAGCAGAGAAAAATAAGATTATCATATGTTGGGCAATGGGGTTGACGCAACATAAAAATGGTGTAGATAATATAAAAGAGTGTGTAAATCTCTTATTGCTTAAAGGAAGTTTAGGAAAACCAGGAGCAGGAACATGCCCTGTTAGAGGACATAGTAATGTACAAGGAGATCGTAGTGTTGGTATTATGCATCATGTTTCCAAAGAATTAAATGAGACCATACAAAAAACATTTAACTTTACCCCTCCAGATAAAGAAGGTTTAGATACGGTACATGCTATAAAAGCAATGCACGATGGCAATGCAAAAGTATTTATAGCATTAGGAGGTAATTTTTTATCAGCAGCATCCGATACATTATATACAGCAGAGGCACTTCAGCGATGTAACCTTACAGTAAATATAAGTACCAAGCTTAATAGAACACATCTTGTACCTGGCAAAACAGCTTTGATCCTACCAACCTTAGGAAGATCAGAAGTAGATATGGTTGATGGAAAACCAAGATATGTAACTGTAGAAAATAGTATGGGTAAAGTTCATCAATCCAAAGGAATTCTAAAACCGGTTTCAGGAAATCTAAAAAGTGAACCCGAAATAATAGGAAATATAGCTCATACATACTTTAGTAAAGGACATGCTGTAGATTGGAAAAATCTATGTATTAATTATGAGTTGATAAGAGATAAGATGGCACTAGTTATAAAAGGGTTTGATAATGTAAATGCCAAATCCAAAGGAACCGGCTATTATCTTCCAAATAATGTAAGAGAATTAGATTTTAGTAAGCTGCCAGGAAATAAAGCAAAGTTTAGTGCATGTAGTTTGCCAGACCATTCATTAGCTATCGATGAGTTTTTGTTAATGACCATTCGTTCCCATGATCAGTTCAATACAACAATTTATGGATTAGATGATCGCTATAGAGGGGTGTATAATGAAAGGAGAGTTGTCTTTATGAACCCAAAAGATATGCAGAGACATAAGCTGCAAAAGCTAGATGTAGTTGATTTGGTTAGTAATTATGACGCAAAAGAAAGAAGAGCTTCTCAGTTTTTGGTTATTCCATATAATATTCCAGAAGGTAATTTGGCTTCTTATTTTCCAGAAACCAATGTATTGGTTCCTTATAATCATTATGCAGACAAGAGTCATACCCCAATAAGTAAGTCCATCGTAGTACGGTTAGATCTATTGCAATAGTACGAGTGTTTTGTTTTTATAGCGTTTCCCTTGGCTCTGCTTCGGGTCGGGCTCTACGTTGCAACTCCTCACACGCTTTTGGCGTATTGCGGGGTTTTCCCTTCGATCCCTAACGCGTTTTTCTAGAATAATGGGAGTTTTAAAATGATGTGTTGATTTTTTTTTAAAAAGTTTAGTTTGTAACGTGTGAGTATTCAGTTAGTTGTTAATTTAATGTAAAAAAAATGCAAATTTATAGTTGTGAAAGCAGAAAACAGTTGTATGTTTGCACCCGCAAAACGGCTATAAGTTTTGTTGTTCATTGAGGTATTAATTTTGAGATTTATTTTTTAATTATTTTTTAATTATTTTTTTTAAAAAAGTCTTGTCAGAATAAAAAAAG
>NZ_JBFMKP010000063.1:0-4345 GCF_040786235.1 Aquimarina discodermiae | reverse complement strand
ACCGAAGAAATCACAGAGTATCAATACTCGATAAAATAGTAGAGCGATGTGTAATGCATCAGCCTGTTACTATCAAACAAGTAAAAACCATTGCGAACTAAATGGGTAACCCTATTAATTAATTCTCCACAATATCTACAATCCAAAGTCTACCGATTACAAAATGTTGTTGATTCAATAAAAATATCTGGAGATATATTTCCTTCAAAAATTGCCAATGGTATTTTATCAGTTCTGGATGCTGAAGATTTTCAACTAGAATATTATAAAATAAAAACTTTTGTTTTATTAGATGGAACAAACACAACAAGTAAATTATCACAAAAACTTAAACAGAAAAAAGAAAAGTTTAAAAAACTCGATTTAGATAATGCCATAAAAATTCACGTAACTAAAAAAAATGAAACCCTTGTCGATAACAAAAACGTATCTATTCTAAAAATGAGAGAATTAATTAGAGAATATGTATTCAAAAGTAAATCTAATTCGATAATCTCATTAACTTCTAGTAAAGAAACTATTTATAAAGTATATGTAGATGTTCAAAATACAATACTTAACGAAATTGATTTGCTACGCAAACAACTGTCATTAAAAAAGTATGGAATTGAGTATAGCCAACTAACTAAAGTGCAGCGTCTAGAAATCGAGAACATTTATCCTAAAAAGTTAATTGAAGGGTATTGAAGTAAAAAACCTCCGCTAAAAACGGAGGCTTTGATTTTCAGATTAGACCCAAAGGGTCATAACACTCATTCATGATGTTCCTGATATTTCACGTATCGTTTAATCATATCTTCATCCAGTCCAACTGTACTAACAAAATAACCTCTTGACCAAAAATGATTACCCCAATAAGGCTTTTGTTTCAAATTTGGGTATGTCTTGAAAAGCTTTATTGCAATTTTTCCTTTCAAAATACCCATATACTCTGAAACAGATACTTTTGGTGGAATCGAGCAGACCAAATGAATGTGATCTTTTTGCACATTCATTTCTACTATTTGAACATCCTTCCAAGTACTGATTACTTGCAAATCGTGCTCAACCAATGATTTGATCATTCCTTCAAGTATCTGAAAACGATACTTCGGTGTAAATACAATGGGATAGTCACATTTGTAATAGACATGTGTTAATTTTCTATATTTACTCATCTTAAAAAGTTTTAGATGGTAAACCTAAAAAATGGCAAAGCCTTTAAAACATGACCAACTTCAAAGACGGTGGTTTTCTATAAGCAAATAAATTATATATTTTGTCTGATAACACAACTAAAGTTAGTTGTAAAAAAAATGAATTAAAATATAACGTACAGTAAACAAAAAAATGAAAAAAAAAGTAATTACTATACTAATATGTACACTACTAATATCAACATCAATATTTAGTCAAAATAACAGAAAAATTTTAGGCTCCTGGATTAAGACTAAAATGGAAACATTTGACAGAAAAACTAATCCGATTATTGAAAAAAGAGATCAGAAGTTTCTTAAATATACCTTTGAAAATTCTAATAAGATGTACATTTCGTCTGTTTACAATGAAAAGGGTAATGTAATTAAATACACCATTCAAAATGACGTTATAGATGTATTGTTTAATAAATTTAAAATTGAAAAAATAAACGGTTCCCAATTGATTTTAATCGAATTTAACAACAATAAAATCGGTCCTAACTCTACAAGAATATTTTTAACAAGAGAGCAATCTTATTTAAATCAATTAACTCTTGATAAAAATGATGTAATTCAAAAAGGAGAGGATTATATCTATTTTGAAAATGAAAAAGTTTATGCAAAATTCCAGAACAAAGAAAAAACCGATGTAAAGGATTTTATTCAACCATTTGTAGAAGGGCATTCAGATGGAAAAGAATATTTATCTTACTCGACGTTCGTAATAAATCCGGATGGAAGAGTAAGTGATATAAAAATCCATCATCATATAAACAAAACATATGATAAAAATCTAAAAAAGGCAATTTCTAAAACTAATGGAATGTGGATTTCTCCATTTGTAAATGGCAAGAAAGTTAAAGTTCTAAAAGAAATTTCATTTCACTATATTGTATTTCCAGATATAAAAAATACAAAAGGGAAAATAGAAGTTAGTTCAAAAAAAAGTGATATTACCGAATCGTATGAATCTTTTTTTAAAGAGGCAACAAAAGAGTATCTAAAAGGAAATTTAGAATCTGCATTAAAAACATATTCTAAAAGTAGTGATTTGACGTCAAACAATATCAATATTAGCATTCAAAAAAGCTTAATTTACAAGGAGTTGAATGATACATTGAATTATGAGAAAACTAAAAAAAACATTCAAAATTCAAAGTTTAATTACACCATAAAAAAATAACACCGGATGCTATCAATGTATAACAAAACATAAATTTTCTATACTATGATGTATGTTAAATGTTATGTGCAATACCAAGTCTTCTAAAGAATGAATAAAGAAATCAAAATATACATTGGAATTACAACATTGATGTTAATTGATTTCATTCTGTATTTAACATTTAATATTTCCTTCAAAGGAAATATAACAGATCGAATTGTCTTTTGGGTTTGGTTTATTAGTACTTTCTATATCGTTTTTAAGTTTGTTAAAAAGAAGTGGGCTAAAATTTATGGAGGTATTTTGATTACTATGACCGGACTGAGTTTATTACCCATGATGGTTCCTTTTTTGACTACTATTTCTTTTGCAATAGTTAATCAGAGTTCAGTGAAAATTGATGATGAAATTCATATTAGAGAAACTTCAAAAAGTGTTATTGCAATACCCTATATATCCATATTGAAGAGTTATTGGATATTTGAACGTGAAATTGGTAAAACGGAGTATGAGTTTGAAATAGAGAACAAGTTCTATGGAATTGATGATGCAAAATCCATCAAAAGATTGAATACATCAGGTAACCAAAAAATAAAACTTGAATTTGAATTCAAAAATGGAAGAGTTATCAGAGAAATATAAAAACCATACATCTCATTATGTACGATTTCATAACAATGAAGCCCTAAATCAAATGTTTTTTGTATTTTTTTAACAAGGCACAATACTTGCGGTCAGAAAAAGTTAGCAACCAATGCATAAAAAGTCAAGGACAATTTACCATTCTATGACACACATAATACTCGTTGGGCACATATAAAAACAATAATGTATGATAAAAAAATTATTACTTATAGTATTGATACTGGTAGTTGGAAGGGTTGAGGCACAATCCCAATATAATTATATAGATCAAAATGCCAAATCAGTTCCTGATCATCTTAAAACATATCAGGAAATTGCGAATCACTTAACAAAAAATCTGGTAACGCCAGAGCAGAAAGTACGAGCATTATATGTATGGATCGCGCATAATGTTCAATATGACATTCATAAATTAAACGTAAAAAAAATACGCAGTACTTCAGACGAAATAATACGATATGTATTAAGAAATAGAAAAGGGCTTTGCCAGCATTATTCAGAATTGTTTTCGGCAATGAGTACATCAATCGGGGTGAAAAATTATTTGATCAGGGGATATACGAGATTTCCAAATGGTGATATTCCAGATAATGGTCATTCCTGGAATGCGGTTAAAATTGGTGCTAATTATTACTTAATAGATATCACCTGGTCGGCAGGTTATGCAATAAATGACAGGTGGAATCATGAGTTTCGAGATGACTACTTTTTAATTCCTCCCAAAGAATTTATAAAATCTCATATGCCCTTTGATCATACCTGGCAATTTATTGATAACCCGATAAGTGATAGAGAATTTGCTTATGAAGATTTTCGAAAACTTAATAAAAAAGGACAGTTTAATATTACTGATTCAATAGCGACATATGAAAAACTAGCGAAACTGAAGCAGTTACAAAACACCTATGAGCGAATTATTACTTCAACAACAAAGAATAGATTTTCACACAATAGTATTGAAGAAATGAAATACAATTTGGCCGTAGAATCATTAAATTATGGTATTAAAAAATATAATGAGTATGTCCACCATAAGAATCATAAATATCGAAAACCAAAAATTGCAGATGCCGTGATTAAAGATTTAATAGACAAGGCATTATCTGGAATCCATCAGGCAAAAAGGATTTTGAATGAATTCTCTCCTAATGATAATGAATTAACTGAAATGAAATTAGAGGTACTCGAAGAAATACCAAAATATATTTCGGTTTTAGAAAGAGAATAAAAATATCTGGCTAAGTTCTAAAAAGGATATGATTTAGCGCTATATTTTTAAATTCGTTCCATACTGTATTGGAAGCAAAAGCAATAGTAGCCACTGTAGCCATTCTATTTGTATCATTTTTGATTTTTT
>NZ_JBFMKP010000062.1:0-4379 GCF_040786235.1 Aquimarina discodermiae | reverse complement strand
ACATCTGATTAAATCGACCAAACCTAGTCAATTCAAATCGACACACAATAAAAAGCTATTTAACTTATAGATTATCAGTAATTTCAAAGAACATTTAATTATTTATAGTGGACACTAGTGAAAAAACTCTTTTATTTATTTACTATAATTCTATTAGTAAACAGTTGTGATAATGTTGAGAATCCTAATCAACAACAGCCCGAAATAAGTTTTGAAACTAAAAATGTAACGGTAAATATTTCTTTACCTGAGAATTCAAGTTTAAATGTCAATAATTTAACAGTCTCATCTCTTTTCACCCATAATAATCAAATCATAAATAATGAAAGCACTGTTGAGTTGTTTGACGAAAATGCGATTGAGTTAGTTTATGTTACAAATGAAAATGGCAAAATAGTTTTGATGAACCTAATAAACCCAAGTAAAACTGAAGAAATCTCACTAAATTCTGCGTCCACAGCAAAGAGTTTAATTATGTTTCATCCTTGGGTTATGCATCTATCTGTTGAAGCAAGAGAAGAGGCATATAATGAAATCTCTTTGCTTCCTGAATTTTCTGATTATCATAATTTAATAATTCAAGGAATAAATTCTGGAGAGATTGACCCTTTAGCAACTCAAGATATTTTGGGTGCTATTGATAATTTGCAAAACAGCATGCTTAGTCGTGTTGAAATTGAAAGAGCCCCATTAACAATGGTAGTCGAAAATAATAACGTAAAAGTTACAAACGAAAAAAATAGTTTAGCTTATTCACTACAATTGTTTGATGAAGGTAATACGCCTGTTGGTAATGAATATATTGTTGATGGTGTCAACAGAGAAATATATTCATGGTCAACTGTTAGTAATATTTTAACTGGTAATTTTGATTTATTTCACCCACAAGATGTAAACTTCCAAATACCAACTCAAAGCCAAATGTACACATTAAAAGCAGACACATGGTCTGGTAGTGCAACATTTAGAAATGGTTCAAATATTGCTTCTTCATTAATAGGAATTTTTTCGACTACACTCAAAAAAGTATTTAAACTTTCAGATTGTGCCTTTAATGTTGGTTCGTACTTTTACAGTAATGTAAATGTTATAATTCAACAGCTGACAAGTAATCAACTATCATCTTCTCAGACCATTAGTCAAATGATGAGTTTTCTCGCCAATGATAGTAACAATCTATATGATATAATTCAAAAATGTCCTGGAAATTATTCAATCGGTTCAGAAGCTTTTAATCAAACTATAAAAGCACTATCAATAATTGGAAATCTAGAAAATGGCACTCTTCTATTCTTTAATCTTATTGATCTTCAAGTATATGACTCAGAAATTGAATTTTGTTTTTTAAAAACGAGTAATGACATCGTTGAATGTGATATTTCCGTAGTTGGAAAAACACTAACATTATCTGTTGATTCATTTTGTATAAATGGAACTGATGATGATGAATTTGATAATTATGATGATGATTATGATGAACCAATTACATTTAACGAAGACGGAACAATGACTTTTGAAGATGAACAACCTGACAATATAATAATAAACTCTTATGAACAAAATGGAAATAATCTGACATTAACATTAAGTCAAAGAAAGTTTTTCTCTGAATTTGGTGATTTTAACTCTAACACCTGTGATGGAAAAACATCTTTTGTTCAAACTTTTACAGCTAATTTAGTGTATGATTCAAGTTCAAATTCTTTTAAAGGAGATGTAAGTTATATTAGACCTGAAACTTCAGGTTTAACTTCTAATGGTTTGAATTGTTATTTCTCTTCTTTAAATTGTTCAGGAACAGGAGAAATGAAACTTGAATAATAACATTTGCTAACAATGTAAAAGAAAACATAGGTATTTAGGTTTTTACTAAAATGTCTTTTCTTATTTTGAAAGTTGCCAAATGTAAAATTTGAGATTTACAAAAAATGATAAAAGCAAAATATTTATATTTGGTTTAGTACCAATCCGAAACGTATCGCTTACCATCCGCCATACGTTTTTTATACGAGCCGTTGTAAACTATCCCTCATAGCTTTCAAAACCCTTTAGTACTATGCTAACGAAGTCTTACTTTTACACTCTAAATAATTTAAGCTCTTTGTAAGGCCGTTTTTTAAAGTGTTGCTACTTTGTATAAGCACGTGCGCAATCCTGGTTGAAATGTTTGCCATTTAGTACATTGGCGGCCTAAATCTTAGGACCCCGTTCAGAATATTTCTTTTTGCCTAAAGCACATTTCCTTAGAGCTTTTAAAATCGTAAGTTATGGAACAACAAATGACATTAGAAATCGTAAACAAAAATGCTGCTGGTATTGATATTGGTAGTCGTAGTCATTGGGTAGCCGTAGGTCAAAAAAAGTCTGATATTAAAGAATTTGGAGTATATAATGAAGATTTATATGCTCTAGCAGATTGGCTTAGAGAACATAAGATTACCTCAGTAGCTATGGAAAGTACAGGTAATTATTGGCAAAACTTACACGCTGTTTTAATTGCCAAGGGATTTGAAGTCACTCTTTGTAATGGAAAATTTACCAAAAATATAAAAGGAAAAAAGACAGATATAATTGATTGCCAATGGATACAAAAATTGCATGCTTTGGGATTACTTTCTTCAAGCTTCTTACCCGATGAAGACACAGAAATATTAAGAACTTTTACCAGACATCGTTTAAATCTAATCCAGCAAGCTGCTGCTTCATCAAAAAAAATGCAAAAATATCTAAGACTTATGAATATAAGATTAGATGTTGTAGTGAAAGATGTTGTAGGACTTACAGGATTGAAAATTATTACAGCTATTTGTTTGGGAGAAACAGATCCTAAAAAACTAGCTAGTTTAAGACATTATAACTGTAGAAAAAGTGAAGAAGAAATAGCTAAAGCTTTACACACAAATGGAAGAAATGATTATTTGTACGCATTAAATGATGAATTAGATACATATAACTATTTACAAGAAAAAATTAGAAAATGTGATGATCAAATAGCTTTGAAAATAGATGACATCATTGGCAAAGATCCTGAAAAAAAAGAACATCATATAGATAAGAAAAAACATAAAAAAATCAATAAAAACACTCCAAAAAATATTGATATCAATCTTAAATCTTATCAAATCTTCAAAGGAATAGATTTATTAGCAATAGAAGGAATTAGTTACAATACTGCACTCACCATAATGAGTGAAATTGGATATGAAGGTATTCATAAATTTAAAACAGCTAAACATTTTACATCTTGGCTCAGATTAGCTCCTAATAACAAAGTAAGTGGAGGAAAAGTATTATCCAGTAAAATTGGTAAAGGAAGTAGTAGGCTCAAAATAGCTCTAAGAAATGCAGCGAATGCTATTGGAAATTTAAAAGACAGTACTCCTCTTAGAGATTTTTTCCATAGAATAAATTTTAGAAAAGGAAGAGTCTCTGCTATTACAGCAACTGCTAGAAAACTTGCTATAATTATCTGGAATATGATTGTCAAGGCTAAACCATATCAAAATCCAGAAGGATACTTATACCTTGACCAAAAAAGAAAACCTGGACTCGTCAAAAGAATTAAAAAACAAATTGATAAATTTGACATCAAACCAGAAGATCTTGAATTTAAAACCTACTGATTTTCAACAAAGAAAATTGACGTTAGTCAGAAGCAAAGAAAAATGCTAAATTTAAAAAAAATAGAAACCATAAAGAGTGAATTAATTCTAACAAATAATTCAACAATTAGCTTTCCGAAGAAAATTACTTTTAAGTTTCCTGAAATTTATAAAATACTGGTTACCAATATAAAAACCACTGAAATATCCGCTGAATGCATTCTTTTCAATTCTGTTAAATCAGTTAATGAATCTAAAGAATTTTCTGATTTGGATTATTGGAACAAAGAGTTTGAAATTGATGACATAAAAGATTATTGGTTCTTTGGAGCAAATGGACAAGGAGATTCTTGGATTTTACACCAATCTGATAAAGTTTTCTTTTATGATCATAATAATGGAGAAATATCCAAAGAAAATCTAATCGACTTGGAATTGAGTTTTGACAAATGGCTACAATTTGCTTTTCTAAATAGACAGTTTGAGGAAATTGATTATAATGAGAGTTTAACTCAAGATTTGAAAAATGTTTATAAGTCTAAGTTATTGGAATTAAGTAATGGATTAGCTAAAAATTATCCTTTTGAGATATGATAGCAAAAGCCAGCAGGTAACACGGTGTATAAAACATAGCTAATAAGTGCTTAACCGAAAAGCAGGGCAATTTCATTTAAAAAATGACCTGAGGCGTTATTTTTTTTATCTTTGACTTGTTGTCAAGTGCCTGACCATATACTGTCAGGGATATAAAAAAATGACAAATTCGCCCAATTCTAA
>NZ_JBFMKP010000061.1:0-5811 GCF_040786235.1 Aquimarina discodermiae | reverse complement strand
ACCGAAGAAATCACAGAGTATCAATACTCGATAAAATAGTAGAGCGATGTGTAATGCATCAGCCTGTTACTATCAAACAAGTAAAAACCATTGCGAACTAAATGGGTAACCCTATTAATTAAATCGTTTTTGATTTAACTCTTTCATTTTCTTTGCTCGCCCAAAGAAAACGAAACAAAAGAAAAGGCACTTTTTTCAAGGTATTTTTCAGTTTCACTGAAAACCAGATTTATTTTGCTAAAATCTTTCCAAGGCTTCAAGATTTTTTAACGCAAAATAAATCTTATACTGGTGAAAAAAGATTTCAAAGCTCCGCTTTGGAACGTCAGTTTAAACACTGGGTAAAATTTTATTGAAAGTCTCAATTCGACGGATTTTTAAAGTCAAATCCGTACATCAAATTCACACTAGTATATACCTTTTACTTTTATTAAAATCAGATATTCTTAGGGTATATACACCATTTCTGTATCTTTGAAAAGCTATATAAAAACACATCTACCTATGAAAAATATTGTGGTACTTACAGGAGCAGGAATGAGTGCAGAAAGTGGGATCAATACCTTTAGAGATGCAGATGGGCTGTGGGAAGGTCATGATATTATGGAGGTAGCCTCGCCTATCGGTTGGCAAAACAATCAGGAACTGGTCCTTGACTTTTACAACAAAAGACGCCAGCAATTACATACGGTCGTTCCTAATCAGGCACATATCGATCTGGTTGCCCTCGAACAGCAATACAAGGTGACCATCATTACTCAAAATGTAGATGACCTGCATGAACGTGCCGGTAGCAACCATGTGGTGCATCTGCACGGTGAACTCTTAAAAGTACGTAGCCAACATGATGAGCATGAGGTTCTAGAGTGGACCGACGACCTGCATACAGGAGACTACTGCAAATACAACACCCAATTAAGACCTCATATCGTATGGTTTGGAGAAGATGTCCCCATGATGGAAACCGCCATCACTTATACAGAGCAAGCCGATATTCTTTTGATCATAGGCACTTCTATGCAGGTATATCCGGCTGCAGGACTAGTGCAATACACGCAACCCAATATCCCTATATACTTTATAGATCCTAATCCAGCCATTAACCCCTCTAATAATCTTACTATACTGGCAGAAAAAGCTACCTCGGGTGTTGCCAAAGTGGTAAAGGAGTTGCTTGAGTAGTGAGTCAGAAGTCAGGAGTCAGAAGTCAGGAGTCAGAAGTCAGGAGTCAGAAGTCAGGAGTCAGAAGTCAGAAGTCAGAAGTCAGAAGTCAGAAGTCAGAAGTCAGAAGTCAGAAGTCAGAAGTCAGAAGTCAGAAGTCAGAAGTCAGAAGTCAGAAGTCAGAAGTCAGAAGTCAGAAGTCAGGAGTCAGGAGTCAGGAGTCAGGAGTCAGGAGTCAGGAGTCAGGAGTCAGGAGTCAGGAGTCAGGAGTCAGGAGTCAGGAGTCAGGAGTCAGGAGTCAGGAGTCAGGAGTCAGGAGTCAGAAGTCAGAAGTCAGGAGTACAAAGTACAAAGTTTAAGCCCCCTCTACAATACCGTCTTGCTACTATCGATAACGGTAGCAGGAATAGTATCACTAGTCTTTGCAGGAATGCTATCTATAGGATTGATGATTTTATCTCTTACCTCTTTTGCCCAGGTGGTTAGTATATCGGCATCTTGATTAGATAGTTCATCATGAACCCAGGTATAGGGTTTTAATGGCATTGCCTTTTTTTCTATCTCTTCTATCAATTCTTTTAATTTATGTTCCCTTTGGTCGGTAGTATACGAATCCCAGTCAGAAACATTAAAATGTTCTTTTCCTTCGTTGATATGATAAGCCATCCAGTGCGAAACAGGACTTACCTCCATATACCATGGATATCGGGTACTATTGCTATGGCAATCATAACAATTATTTTGCAAAATAGTCCTTACATTATCGGGTACAACTGTAGCAGTTTCAAAAGAGGTGATAGTTTCGTAACTGGCTTCATTTTTATTAGGTCTTAAAAACTGAGAGACAACCAATGCCAATAGCAAGAGTAAAAAAAATCGTTTTATCATTTTATTTGTTTTACAGTATTTCTATACTCTCTTTCCCTCCTATTGTATCCGTAATTTGAAATTGACCTATCAAACTGGTTACATCAGTTTTATAACGAAACAGCCCCTAATACACACTAACACAATGAAATACTAATTTTTAGATATAACGGTTTTGCAGTACAAATTATTATTAGGTAACTTTGATTGCAATATGATACGTTTATCCAAATGGCACTTCTAGACGAAATTGTAGATAGCATTGATCACTCTCGAGAAAAAAGAGCACGTCTAGCCAATATGCTGGTTGCAAACCCTACATTAATTCCCGAGTTATTGGGTATTTGCGCTATGGTAGATGACGATGCCTCTTGCAGAGCCGCCTGGGGACTCGAATATATGTGCAAAACCAAAATAGATGAAATATTACCGTATTTGGATCAACTACTAACCATTATCCCTACTGTATATAAACACCCGGCAGTGAGACCAATGGCAAAGATCATTGAACAATTAATGATCCATTATTATCAAAAAAAAGAGGCTAGAACGCAACAGGCACTAACAAAAATGCACAGATCTCAGATTACAGAAATCTGTTTTGACTGGATGATCACCGATCAAAAAGTAGCTGTACAAGCCTATACCATGACCTCTTTGTACTTATTAGGAACAGAATTTGACTGGGTGCACGCAGCACTTAAAACGATACTCGAAAACAATTATAGCAAAGGAAGCGCTGCTTATAAAGCACGATCCCGAATGGTGCTTAAGAAGCTTAGGGGGTAGTCGGGTCTTGGGTTTCGGGTTTCGGGTTTCTGGTATCGGGTTTCTGGTATCGGGTTTCTGGTATCGGGTTTCGGGTATCGGGTTTCGGGTATCGGGTTTCGGGTATCGGGTTTCGGGTATCGGGTGTGGGGAGTAAAATAACTTCAAACATAATACTTGATACTTTGTATTTTCAATAACACTTCTATTTTCAAGCATCAGACATCAGACATCAGACATCAGACATCAGACATCAGACATCAGACATCAGACATCAGACATCAGACATCAGACATCAGACATCAGACATCAGACATCAGACATCAGACATTGGACTTCCGACTTCGAGCTTCTGACTTCGTACTTAAAACAAAAACCAAAACCATAAAATTCGTAATTCATAATTAATTGGATTATCTTTGCAGCTTCAAAAACAAAAACTATGTCATTATTTCCTTTGCAAGCCATCTCACCAATAGATGGACGCTATGCATCAAAGACAAAATCACTTAGTGCATTTTTTAGCGAAGAAGCCTTAATCAAGTATCGTGTTCTGGTAGAAATTGAATATTTTATTGCATTATGTGAGCAACCTTTACCTCAATTACAAGATATAGACAGTTCATTATTTGATCAACTTAGAGAAATCTATACTTCTTTTTCTAGCGAAGATGCATTAGCAATAAAGGACATTGAAAAAGTAACCAACCACGATGTAAAAGCCGTAGAGTATTTTATCAAAGAAAAATTTGATTCTCTTGGTTTACAAGCATATAAAGAGTTTATCCATTTTGGATTGACTTCTCAAGACATTAACAACACGGCTATCCCGCTTAGTATTAAAGAAGCGATTAGCAATGTATATATTCCAGAGTATACAGCACTCTTAGAAAAGTTAAAATCATTAGTCGATGAATGGTCGGGGGTTTCTATGCTGGCACGTACGCACGGGCAACCCGCTTCTCCTACCCGCTTAGGAAAAGAGTTTCAGGTATATGTTACCCGATTAGAGGCGCAATTTGATTTGCTTAAAGATATCCCAAGTGCTGCAAAATTTGGAGGTGCTACAGGTAATTATAACGCGCATAAAGTAGCCTACCCATCGATAGACTGGAAAGCATTTGGTACTCATTTTGTACAAGAAAAATTAGGATTACATCATTCTTTCCCAACAACACAAATCGAGCACTATGACCATATGGCTGCGCTTTTTGATGGGCTAAAACGTATCAATACCATCTTATTGGATCTGGATCGTGATGTATGGACCTATGTGTCGATGGACTATTTTAAACAAAAAATTAAAAAAGGAGAAGTAGGTTCTTCTGCTATGCCACATAAAGTAAATCCTATCGATTTTGAAAATAGTGAAGGAAATCTAGGAATTGCTAATGCACTTTTTGAGCATTTATCACTAAAGCTACCCGTAAGCCGTTTACAACGTGATCTAACCGATAGTACAGTACTTAGAAATGTAGGTGTACCATTTGGCCATACTATCATCGCTTTTCAAGCTACCCTAAAAGGACTAAACAAACTTTTACTAAATCAAGAGAAGTTTGCAGAAGATCTTGAAAACAATTGGGCAGTAGTCGCAGAAGCGATACAAACTATTTTGCGTAGAGAAGCCTATCCAAATCCTTACGAAGCATTAAAAGGATTAACCCGAACCAACGAAAAAATAAACCAGAACTCTATTGCCAATTTTATAGAAACACTGGAAGTATCGGATACGATCAAAACCGAATTAAAACAAATTACTCCTTCTAATTATACAGGAATATAAAAAGAAGTAAAAACACTTTTTCTAAAAGCTCTGATACAATTTATCAGGGCTTTTTTTGTTGTATTACCATAATTACAAGAGACTAAAATGTAAGAAAACGTCTTATAAGTCAAAAAGAATTAACCACAACTATTCCTACATCTAGAAACGTCGACACAAATCTGGCTTTCAAAAATCAAACAACAATCTGATTTAAAATAGCTTAAGCACCTAAAAACTTTTCAAAAAAAGACAAACCTTATAGATACAAAACTAAAAAAAATCTACAGTTACCGTAAGATTATTATTACATAAAAACATGACTCCTACACTACAAAAACCGTAACAATCACTTAAAACAGCGAATTAGGTGATCGACTTTTTCTTTAGTTACTTCGAATTATCTTAAAACCAAAAAAATAACAACATGAAATTTAATTTGAAATCTGTTTTGACAGTAGCTATTATTGCTGTTGTAATGGTATCTTGTGGAGAGGATACCGAAATTGAAAACACCAACGCTTCTACTGCGCTTGATTTGGTAGGAACTGTAGAATATCGTACGGCTAGTAAAGAAGAACTTAAGAACATTCAAAAACCAACCAACAACAAAGCAAATTGTACGCTGGATGGAGATACCGGTTGTTCTGACGGCGCTGCATCAGAATTTGAGCGCTATGTAAGAGAATGTACTACCTATCCTCGTATCTGGCCTCCTACAGGAGCGGTAGTTATCAAATACAAAAGTATGGTATACTATGTAGATGGTGATTCTGATATTAACCTGGATCATTACCAAGACGACCTTCAGGCACATGTAAGCACTCTAGGAACTGCGGCCTTTATCGATGCCGATATCGTTTACTGGCAATGTAATGACAGAGAACAAAACTCTTGTGTTATTAAATACACCGTTTACAAATAGTATTATCTATGATATTTTGTACTTAAAACTAATTAATAATAATGTCTTAAGAACTTAAATAGTTCCTTCTCTATCTGGGAGAAGGTTAGGAGGAGGTTTTTTTACTATAGTTACCCCTCTCCTTAATCCTATCCCAAAGAGGAAATACCAAAAGTTTACAGTCTAGGTATTTATCTTAAGATTAAAGTTCAATCCTATTAAATAAAAAGAGGTCGTCTAAAAAGTTATTTTTAGGCGATTTTCTTTTTCATCCATTATGGTTTTTGTTGATTTTTTTCAATTTTAGGATTAAAAGATGTGTTTTAAAAAGGCACACGCAATCCTA
>NZ_JBFMKP010000060.1:0-5932 GCF_040786235.1 Aquimarina discodermiae | reverse complement strand
GTAGGCACTGGATCATCATCATCGATTGTTCCTATACCCTGAGCATCGGTAACTGTTAAGGTAGTGTTTGTTGTATTGGTTTCGGCATCAGTGATATTTACTTCAAAAGTCTCTTGTGGCTCATTGGTTGTATCTTCAACCGTGGCAACAGTAATACTTGCGCTACTATCTCCTGCCGGGATGATAACTGTTAAAGTTGGTTCTGTATAATCATCAGTCTCAACGGCAGTAGCATCATCAACCGTAAAAGTAACCGTGATCGCTTCTATACTAGGGTTTGATAAACTTACTGTAAATACAGCATTGTCTCCTTCATCAACCGTAACATCATTGATACTTACTTCTGAAATGATACAAATATTGGCATTAGCATCTGTAACAGCCGAATTAGTTCCTGTAGTATAATCAATACCTGTCTCTGTCACTAATCCATTTCCATTTACAGTAGCAGGGTCGCTTACCCCAAATTGTCCTCCATCTGCTCCATCTGCATTCCAAACATTATAGGCTTCATTCGCGTCACTACATCCATCTCCGTCACTATCCAAATTAATATGATTAGAAATACCCGGTGTAGTTGCAGTTGGAGTTGAAATTCCTGATCCCCCATTTGCACTAGAAGGAACACCATCTGTAGCAATATTATTTACATTATTATCATCATCATCATGAACACCATCATTATTAACATCTGTTCCTCCCGCTTCTACTACATCATAAATTCCATCATTATCAGCATCCAGATCTAAATAATCTGCAATCCCATCATCATCGGTATCACAAACTAAATGCACTCCAAAAGCAATTGCTTGTCTGCCACTACCTCCATGTGCAACAGACACATCAAGAACAGTAGCATCAAAAGTACTATATATTCCGATACCTGAAGTAGAATTCGTCTGTACCAATGTTTGTGTATTTTCACCAGTATACGTTCCTCCTGCACCTGAGGTTTCAATCAATTTCCAGTTCCCTCCATTGGTGGTATAGGTATTTGTTTCAAGGTTTCCTGTTGTTTCAGCATCAATTGCCAAAAGATCCATAGGTACTGTATTTCCATTTTTGGTAGCTGCAAAAGTTACTCTAAATGATACTGCTTCTCCTGATCCTCCATAAAAAGCTTCTGTAGTACCTGCAGTGTCATATAAATTTATCAATTGAGCTACAGGAACCACACTCATATCTGTTGGAACATAAGTCCCTCCATTAACCACATTAGAAAAGGTTGCTGTTATTTCTAAACCATCTGGTAAAGTAAATGTTTGAGCATCTCCATCTTGAATACCATTTGCAAAAACCGCATCTGTCCAGTTAAAAAGGTAAAATTGATCTTGAAAAGTACCAGTACCCGAAGTAGAGTTTGCTACCAAAGGTTGATCACAACGTAACTCAACACTATCCAAAATACCATCATTATCATTATCTAAATCACAAATTGCATTTACTCCATCTGCATCTGCATCGTTAGCAGTTACTAAACCAGGTGTTGCTCCATTTGTACATGGGGCAGATACCGATAAGCTAGCCTGCGCTTCTTCAAAGCAAATATTTGCTTCATTGGTAAAAATTACTTTATATAAATTTCCGTCATCACCAGAAACTAAAGCTGGAGTTGTATAGTTTACGGTACTTCCTGAAACTACTGTTCCTGTTGCTCCTGCGATATTTGCAAAACCACTTCCAGAATCCAATTGCCATTGATAAGTAACATCTGTACTAGCTGTTGTTGCTGGAGTGGTCGTCACTACTGTAGTTGATGCTACTGCACTAAAAGTAGCTGTATTACCAACGGTTTCTGCCTGATTTGAAGGTGCTGTATCTATATTTAAAGTGATCCCTTGCTGAAAAGTATTGCCTGCAGTGACTGTGGCAGGAGTTGTAGTATATGCATCTCCAGTTCCATTTACTCCGGCTACAATCACCAAACCATTTGCATTTACGCCTCCATTACCTAGAGTTGGCGTATCAGGACCAAAGATACCAGTATCACCATCATCTGCATTTGCATTTGCATATGCCTCATTTGCATCTGTACAACCGTCATTATCGCTATCCAAATCTAAATAGTCTGGTCTCCCATCATCATCAGTATCTACGTTTTTACAGGCAAATAATATAATTTCAATCCCATCACCAGTCCCTGTTGTTCCAGCTTGTACAAATTGTAATGTAAATGAAGATACATTTTGGTTTATTTGTAAAGATCCTGCTGCTGTTCCATTATCATCTAATGTACTTTCTATTATTCCCGTAGATGGTGTTTCTACCCCGCCATCTCTAACCGTTATATCTCTAGTACTAAAATCCTGAGTCCCCTCTAAAGGAGTCCAGGTAAGTCCACCTTGCAATGTTATTTCTGCTGAATTTTGTTTTCCCAACGCGCCTCCTATTCTATCAAAATGAATAATTGGGTTATCAACAATTACAGGATTACCTGTACTATCTTCAAAATCTACGGTTAAAGTTGTTCCCCAATCATAAGCATTCTGAAGAGAAACGTCGCCTGGTAAATCTTCTGACCAAAAGCCAGTTCCCGCAGCGTTAAAACCTCCTAATACAAATGAACTAGTTTCTGTTGTAGATACTCTAGCAATAACTCCATCTCCATAATCAAAAGATGCTGTTGTTCCGGACGTACTCCATGTACCTGATTGTAAAGAAGTACATTTTCCTTCATCAATATCGGTTATACCATCATTATCATCATCAAGATCACAACCATCAGGCACCCCATCGTTATCATTATCTTGTGTATCATCAAAACCTGGACATATATCTGAAGTATCTGGAACTCCGTCATTATCAGAATCTGTATCTGTACATACAACTAATATAAATTCAAGCGTATCTGCTCCCAAACCTGCAGGTCCTACTAAATTAAATTGAACTGTAAAAGTAGATACCGTTGTATCTATTTGTAAAGAACCCGAAGCAGATCCATCAACATCATTAAGCGTACTTTCTGTGACATAACCTGCTCCTTCTGGAGTTCCTGCACCAGCATCTTTAACTGTAGTAGCAGTAACATCAAAATCATTTGTTCCTCCTGCTAGTGCTGTCCATGTAAGCCCCCCAAGTAATGTTATTTCAGATGAATTTTGAATTGTACCATTAGTCCCTCCAATTCTATCAAAATGAATTATGGGATTATCTACATTTACTGGGTTACCCATGCGATCTTCAAAGCTAACCGTCATTGTAGATCCCCAATCAAATCCATTCTCTAACGACAAATCGCCCTCTAACGTTTCTGACCAAAAACCAGTTCCTAATGTATTAAACCCGCCTGTTATAAAGGGGGAACTAGTTGTTGTAGTTACCTTTGCTATTACACCATCCCCAAAATCATAACTAGCTGTAGTTCCCGAAATAGTCCAAAAACCAGATTGTTCTGGAGTACACATAAAAAAGGCATCCTCTACGCAGTTATCAAAACCCTCTGCTTGAATACTCGTACAATTAATTATTAATAAAATGAATAGTACAACTTTACTCAAAAAATTTTCTTGTCCAAACTTATATGCTTTTCCAAGTTTAGTATTCTTTTTCATACATTCTTTTTAGTACTTTGCTTTTTTAATAACAAAAAAATTAAACCATTGTTTAAATGCGGGAAAACCGTATTTAAGGGGGAATACAAATTTTGTTATATTTTTTAATTTTTTTGCAATAAATACATCGGTATTTTTATACTTTTCGACATAAAATGTATTTTACCGACAAACAGCACTTTTTTGAATAGAATGTAAGTGTTATATCAGGGAATTTTCAGGTCTAAAATGGTCATTTTTAAAATTATCCGGGAAATTACCCCCCGTATATACCCTTGTATTTCAACTAATAAAATCACGTATCACTACGTTTCTTAACAAGGATTAACTGACAAAAAATAACCATTTGATGTTAGGGTTCATTAAAAATCAACCCTTCGTTTTACAGTTGATAATAGATTATAATTGACATCAATTCTATATTTTTAACCTATATTTGCGTCCTTGCCAAATACCTGATAATTACGGTGTCATTTTGCATCCATAATTGGTATTAATCGGCTCTTATTTGACATTTAGAACCATACGTTTAAAGCAGATGAAATTTACAGACGAAATAGGTAGAAGAAGGACTTTTGGAATAATTTCCCACCCAGATGCGGGTAAAACAACTTTAACTGAAAAGTTATTACTTTTTGGAGGTGCTATTCAGGAAGCAGGGGCCGTAAAATCAAATAAAATTAAGAAGGGTGCTACCAGCGATTTTATGGAGATTGAACGACAAAGAGGTATATCTGTTGCCACATCGGTTCTCGCTTTTGAATATAAAGACATTAAAATAAATATACTTGATACCCCAGGTCATAAAGATTTTGCAGAAGATACTTTTAGAACATTAACTGCTGTAGATAGTGTCATCGTTGTAATCGATGTTGCCAAAGGAGTCGAGGAACAAACAGAAAAGTTAGTATCTGTTTGTAGAATGAGGAACATCCCAATGATTGTCTTTATTAATAAATTAGACCGCGAGGGAAAAGATGCTTTTGAGCTTTTGGATGAGATTGAGCAAAAATTAGGGCTTACAATTACTCCTTTGAGTTTTCCTATTGGAATGGGATATGATTTTAAAGGTATCTATAATATATGGGAAAAAAACATAAACCTTTTTAGTGGAGATAACCGAAAGAATATAGAAGAAACTATAAAGATATCAGATTTATCCTCTCCAGACCTAAACAACCTTATAGGGGATGACCCAGCCGATACTTTACGTGAAGAGTTAGAGCTGGTAGATGGTATTTATCCAAAATTTAATCAAGATGATTATATAGCTGGTAATTTACAGCCTGTATTTTTTGGTTCTGCATTAAACAATTTTGGAGTACGAGAACTATTAGATTGTTTTGTTACGATTGCACCACCTCCAAGACCTAAAGAAAGTGACCTGAGAATCGTACACCCCGAAGAAAAAGATTTTACAGGATTTGTTTTTAAAATCCATGCCAATATGGATCCAAAGCATAGAGATCGATTGGCATTTATAAAAATTGTATCTGGTACTTTTGAAAGAAACGTTCCCTACCTTCATACAAGACAAAATAAAAAGCTTAAATTTTCAAGTCCAAATGCCTTCTTTGCAGAAAAGAAAGAAATTGTAGATATTTCCTTTCCAGGTGATATTGTTGGATTACATGACACCGGTAATTTTAAAATTGGAGATACCTTAACTAACGGAGAAAAACTTCATTACAAAGGCATCCCTAGTTTTTCTCCCGAACATTTTAGATACATTAACAATGCCGATCCAATGAAATCTAAACAGCTAGCCAAAGGCATTGATCAATTAATGGATGAAGGAGTTGCACAGCTTTTTACTTTAGAAATGAATGGAAGAAAAGTTATAGGAACAGTAGGGGCCTTACAGTACGAAGTAATTCAATACAGGCTTGAGCACGAATACGGTGCGAAATGTACGTATGAAAACTTAAATGTTCATAAGGCTTGTTGGGTAGACACAGAAGTTAAAAATGAGGAGGAGTTTAAAGAATTTAAACGAGTAAAAAGTAAATTTTTAGCCAAAGATAAACAAGGGCAATTGGTGTTTTTTGCAGATTCATCATTTAGTTTGCAAATGACGCAACAAAAATATCCTTCAATCCAATTTCATTTTACATCAGAATTTTAAACCGGAATATGCATTAGAAAATCTATTACAGCTTCCTATTGCTTCAAAAACTGACGCATTGCTGTATTTTTAATGTAACCATAGCCCTTCGTTACAAGCAAGCCGATAACTAAGTTAAATGAATAAAAAACTAGAAACCTGAGTTCGATTAATATTTAGAGGATTTTTTGTAGCAAAAAAGATAAGTTTTTAGTAAATTAAAGTACTGAATTTCAATTTATTAATCTAAAAACCTATCTATGATATCTTATGCTAA